>NZ_CDRRGL010000009.1:0-32503 GCF_977041755.1 Slackia sp. | reverse complement strand
TGCATGCATTGAAATAAAGTCAGCTTGCTTGCAGAAGGTTTCGGGAAGGCCCGCCAGCCTCCGAAACTGAGTTGCTTTTTAAAAGATTCCCATTTTACCTGCGCTACTGAAAGAAACCTGAAAGCTCTTGTGGCTTTTCAGCGCCCTTTCAGGCGTGCGTTTTAGCATGGCCGTCATCGAATTGACCTCGATTTTACGAGATTGGAGCAGCTATGGCTGAGTATACGGGGACGTTTGAGCGCAAGGAAGTGAAGTATCGCCTGAATCTTGTGCAGGTTCGCATGATAAAGCAGGCGCTTGGCGCGTATATGGCGCCCGACGAATACGGACAAACGTCCATCACGAGCGTGTATTACGACACGCGGAACCGCGACATGATTTCCCGGTCGCTTGAAAAGCCCGCGTATAAGGAAAAGCTCCGTTTGCGCACCTATGGCCCCCGAAGCGCGCAGGCGCCGGTGTTTGTCGAGCTGAAAAAGAAGCACAAGGGCATTGTGTATAAGCGGCGCATCGCGGTAAGCGAGTCGGCGGCCCAGCTTTTCATGGTGGGCGTGCCGTATGGAAGGGCGATTGGTCGTCATCCGTTGGCCGACGAGGCGCTTGAAGCTGAGTCGCATTCTGCGAAAAGCCTGCAAATCGCAGAAGAGATTGCGGCGTGCGTTCGCCGTAATGGCCCCGTGTTCCCCTCTATGGCAATTCTGGTGGACCGCGTAGCGTGGGCGCCGCTGCCCGATACTCGTGGGGCCCAGGCGGAAGGCGTGCGCATCACGTTTGACGAGCGCATTCGCTATCGAGATTTGTTCGCGCCGGAAGGAAAGCGCGCTTCGGTGCCTTTGCTCGCTGCAGGTGAGGCGATTATGGAAGTGAAGGTTCCGGGTGCCTATCCCTTGTGGCTCGTGCGCATGCTCGACGATTGCAAGGCCTATCCGACGTCGTTTTCCAAATATGGTGAAGCGTATTTGGCATGCGAGGGCAAGTCTGCCCCGAAGGCATATCGCGAACAAGTCGCTTTCGATGAGGCCATGCGTGGCGAGCGGGACCGCTCTCAAGATGGCCAATCGATTAATCCGGATTCGTGCCTGTATACGGCAGAAGCCGCCGCCGCGCATTCGAATTCGCTGCAGCTTCCCAATATCGTTATAGGCGCATAAGCCTCGTACGTTCTATTTTTCCTAGAGGAGTTTTCTCATGTTCGACTCGGTATCTACTTCGCTGTTCGGCACGACTGATTCGGCGATGGCGAGCGTTTCGACGCCCGAGTTTTTGATGTGCTGCGCGGCTTCGATCGTGCTTGGCGCGGCATGTGCGGCCATTTATATGTTCCGACACAACTACTCGAAGAACTTCGTGGTCACGCTTGCCCTTTTGCCGCTCATTGTGCAAATGGTCATCACCCTTGTAAACGGCAATTTGGGCGCCGGCATCGCGGTTATGGGCGTGTTTAACCTCGTGCGCTTCCGCAGCATCCCCGGATCTGCGAAAGACATTGGAAGCGTCTTCTTGGCTATGGCCATTGGTTTAGCGACGGGCATGGGCTTCATTGGGCTCGCGGTGCTTTTCACCATTATCGTCGCCATCGTGAACATCGTGTATGTGTGCACGCCGTTTGGCAAGCCCGCCGAGCCGGGCAAGCGCCTGTGCGTATCGGTGCCTGAAGATCTTGAATTCGACGGCATATTCGATGACGTTCTCGGGCGCTTTACCTCGAGCCATGAGCTCGTGGAAATTCGCACGACGAATATGGGCAGCCTGTATCAACTCGAGTACGAAATTCGCATGCGCGAACCCGGCCTTGAGAAGCGCATGATCGACGAAATGCGCACCATGAACGGCAATCTGAAAATCACGCTTGGCCGCGCGCCTATGGCGAAGGAGGTCTTGTAATGATGCGGAAAACGACTGATTCTCGATGTGCGGAAGAGTCCGCCCGCACCGATTTTGTCGGCATGCTTCGTGGGGTAGGATTGCTGCTTGCGGGTTGCGCCGCTGCAGTTCTGCTTTTTTCTGTGGCGGGATGTTCGGCGACCGGCGCCGATGAATCTTCAGTCGCATCGACTGCGGAAGTCCTTGAGGAAAATGCGTCTGAGAAGGGCGCTGAATACGCGAGCTTCGAGGAAGTTGCAGCTGCGTTTGATGCCTCCGCCCTCAATCTTGAATATTCCAAACGCGACATGGATGCTTCCTTTGATGAATCGTCCGCGACCAAGATAGCGCTCTCGGGGGATTCAGCGAGCGTATCGGGGTCGGACGCTATGGTGGAGGGCTCCACGGTAACGATTTCCACTGCGGGAACCTATATTGTGTCAGGTAATTTGACCGATGGCTCGATTACTGTAGCGACCAGCGAAAACGATAAGGTCCAGATTGTTCTTAACGGTGTAAAGATAGCGTGTTCCAGCGGCCCTGCCATTGATGTTCAGTCAGCAGATAAGTGCTTTATCACCTTGGCGGAAGGAACGCAAAACAGCCTATCGGACGGAAGCGCCTACGCAAGCGAAGACGCGAATGCGTGCATATATGCGACATGCGATTTGACGATCAACGGCTCAGGTTCGCTCGATGTTTCGGGCAATTATCGCCATGGGGTATTCTCGAAAGACGACCTGGTTGTCTATGGTGGCACGATTCGGGTGAGCGCTGTCGAGGATGGCCTCAACGGCAAAGATTCAGTGAAAATCGGCGCAGGGGACATTTCGATTACGGCGGGTGCCGATGGCGTGAAATCGAGCAAATCGACCAATCCCGAAAAGGGCTTCGTGTACGTGAGCGACGGGTCGCTTTCGATTGACGCTGAAGACGATGGCATTCAGGCGAAGACGTATCTCTGCATAGCTGGCGGGTCGATTGAAATCGATGCTGCCGATGATGCGTTGCACTCCGATTTGGAGGGTGCGCTCAACGGCGGATCGACTATGGTACGCAGCGGCGATGACGCATTCCATTGCGAAACGAAGCTTGAAGTGAACGACGGGTCGTTTGTCGCCGAAACGTGCAGCGAGGGCTATGAGGCTGAGCAGGTCATCATCAATGGCGGCGATACCGATATTTACGCGCTCGACGATGCTTTGAACGCTTCTGCGGCAGACTTGAGCGACGATTCCGAATCGTCCGATTCGGATGCGACGGCGAGTGCTTCGTCGGGCGAGCTGGGCGCGAATGCCGCCCAGCCCGATGGCTCAATCGATGCGCCCGATGCGAGCGAGCAGCAGAATGCGGCGTCGCAGGGCGCAAGCCAGCAAGATGGCGCGACGCCGCCTGAGCTTCCGAGCGACGATGGCACCCAGGGTGGCCGGGCGGGCGAAGCTCCCAGCGACCTCGGTCAAGTCCCCGATGCCCAAGGCGGCATGGAACGCGGCGGCAAAGCTCCCGACGGGCAGGGTGGGGCACCTGGTGCAAGCGATTCGAATTGCCTCATTCAAATCAATGGCGGCACGGTCGTGCTTGATTCCCAGGGCGATGGCGTCGACTCCAACGGCAATGTCGAGGTCACGGGCGGAACGCTGCTGGTCAACGGCCCGTCGAGCGACGGCGACGGCGCGTTCGACTACGACGGCACGGCGACGATCTCGGGCGGCACGGTGATCATGGCGGGCTCGACCGGCATGGCGCAAAGCTTCACGAGCGGCACGCAGGCGTTTGCGCTGGTGCAGGTGAGCGGTTCGGCTGGCAGCGTGATTGAAGCGTCCGATGCAGACGGCAACGTGATCGCGACGCTTACGGCAACGAAGGCCTTCGGTTGCGTGCTCGTGAGCGGTGCGGGCGTTTCCGATGGCGATACGACAATGGTGTCGGTGGATGGCGCTGCAACTACGGCTACGGCATCCACGACGGGCACGAGCGGCATCGCCATGGGCGGCGGTGCAGGCGGCCCGGGCGGCATGGGCGGTGGCCCCGCGACGGGCAATCGCCCCGAGGGCCAAGGCGGCCTTGCTTAAGACGCGCCATATATCTCGTTCTTGCTCTTCTTCTTTCCTGCGCGGCTCCGTCGTTTTTCGGCGGGGCCGCGTTTGTCTTATGCTTCGTTGCGGCAATCGAGGTATTCCCGGAAGCGCTCTACGGCAAGCGACGGCGAGCTCGTTTTGCGCGTTAGGAAGCCAAGCGTTCGAAACGCCCGAGGGGCGAGGGGGCGCGTGGCGATGCGGTACGGCACGCGTCGCAAAACGAGGCTCGGAAGAATGCTTACGGCGAGGCCGTTTTCGACCATGGACATCACAGCGTAGTCGTCCCAGGTTGTGAAGCTTGCGTTCGGCATACGTTCGAGCCCCGCGAAAATCTCAGCGACCTCGTCGTTTTCGTCGCGCTTAAGCTGGATGAACGCTTCGTCGGCGAATGATTCAACGGGTATTTCTTCCAGCTCTGCAAGCTCATGGTTGGCGGGAAGCACAGCGAGCAGTTCGTCTTGCTCAAGGGGCATTTCGTGTAAGGGGTAGCGGGTTGGCAATCGGGAGAATGCGCAGTCGATGCGTCCGCTTGCAAGTGCGCTTTCGAGCTCGTCGTAATCGCCCAAGAACAGTTCGTAGCGAATGCCAGGGTAGTCGGCTTGAAACGCCGCGATGATTTTCGGCAGCCAATGGGTTGCGATGCTCGATATGGTTCCTATTCGAATGAGACCTGAATCGAGGTTGTGGATTTCGGCTACGCGCGCCTCGAATGACCGTTGAGCCGCGATGACTTCTTGTGCCGCAGACAGCAACGTGGTGCCCTCGGCGGTTATTTGAACGCCCGAGCGCGACCTTTTGAACAGGACGGTGCCGCATTCTCTCTCCAAATCGATGATGATTTTGCTGACGGCCGATTGGGAGTAGCCCATTCGAGCAGCGGCTTTCGTGAAGCTGCGTTCGTCTGCGACGAGGCAAAATGCTTCAAGGTGCTGGATGTCGTACATGAGGTGTATCCTTTGCAGAATTCCAAAACATCATGCAAAATATAATAAGCATGATAGTAAGGAATAGCAAGCAATTCGCTTCGTGTGACGTTCTGTCTGGAAGAAGGCGAGCCGCGGCGGGGAGAATCAACATGAGTGCGACGACGGTGTTTTCGCGATTGAGGTTCTCGGCATGAACGATGGCGGCATGTGCGATTTGGCGCTTCGGTTGCATTGTTGGCTTCCTGGGCGCAACGATTGCGGCATGCGGTTGTCTTGAGCCGGCGGTTTTGGCTGTTCGCGTGGGCGAGTCCGTCCGTCCTCGATTGACGCGACAAAATGGACGCGGGCTGCCTCGGAGCTCGAATTCGGGAATGAAAGGGTGCTCGTCGCATTTGGCATGATGCTCGGTTTTTGTTAGGCTCGGACGCGCTGATTATTGGGAAGAAGAGAGAAAGGCGCGCATGGGAAGGCTTAGGAATGCGGCGTGGCGTGTGCGCGATTTCTTCCGGCGCGATGCTGTGCTGGCAATCGCGTGCGTGCTCGCCGCGGCATCGTGTGTAGCGGTTCCGCCCGATGCGGGCTATGCGGAATATATCGACTGGCGCACGATTGGCCTGCTGTTTTCCCTTATGGTTGCCACATCGGGCCTGGCGCGCGCTGGCGTGCTGGCACGGGTGTGCCGCGCATTGGTTCGCGCATGCAAAAGCGGCGGCGTGCTTATCGCGGCGCTCGTGGGCCTTACGTTTTTCGTGAGCATGGTGGTTACTAACGACGTCGCCCTCGTGGCGTTCGTGCCGCTCGCCCTTGCCGCCTTGCGCGAGGCGGGCCTCGTGCGCCGACTTGCGTTCGCTATTGCATGTATGACCGTCGCGGCGAACGTAGGCAGCATGCTCACACCCATCGGCAATCCGCAGAACATTTATCTCTTAAGCGTATCTGGCATGAGCGCGGCGGAGCTCGTGGGCATCATGGCTCCGTATTCTGCTGTAGCGTTCGCGCTGCTTGTGGCGGCTATCGGTATTGCCGAGTTGCGTGATCGCAGACGATTCAAACACGTTCCGTCGCAGATGGCGGGCGTGAATCCGAAGGCGCCACAGGAATCGTTCGCGCTGCGCGATGTGCTGCCGTGGATTGCGCTCATCGCGGCATGTCTGCTGTGCGTGGCTCGTGTCGCGCCGGTGTGGTTGGTCGTTGCGGCGGCGATTGGCCTCGCGCTCGTTTTCGACATGCGCGCGCTTCGCCATGTCGACTATGCGTTGCTGCTCACCTTCGTCGCGTTCTTTATATTTGTGGGCAACGTCGCGCGCATTGATGCGGTGCGCGAAGCGGTGGCGGCGCTGGTCGATGGTCGCGCCTTGTTCGTGGGCGCTGTCGCAAGCCAGGCTATCTCGAATGTTCCGGCCGCAATTCTCATTTCAGGATTCACGACCGATTGGCCGGCGCTGCTCGTGGGCGTGAATATCGGCGGCTTGGGAACGCTGATCGCTTCTATGGCAAGCCTCATTTCGTATAAGCAACTCGCCGTGGCGTACTCGGAGCTCAAGGGCTATTACTTCCGCCTGTTCACGGGATTGAACTGCGCGTTCCTCGCTGCGCTGCTGGCGCTTGCGGTGGCGATATCCTAGCGAACCTCTTGTTTTCGACTGTGCTTTGCTGCTCATGCCGCGGCTGTTCGTGCGGGTATTGTTCACGTCGTTGCCGCGTGCGCTGTCGTTGTACATCGTCCCTTCGCCAAAACCTACGGGCGCAGGCCGCTGCCGCCCTGGACGGTGATGGTTTCACCCGACACGTAGGCCGACAAATCGCTCGCGAGGAACACGGCCACGCCGCCGATGTCAGTTTTCGGGTCGCCGAAACGTCCCAGCGGAATGCCCTTGATGGTGGCGGCAAACGTGTCGGGGTAGGCTTCCTTCCACGCTGCGAGTTGCTCGGTCATCGCCAGCGGGCAAATGCAATTCGCGCGCACGCCGTCGGGGCCCCACTCGGTGGCCGCAACGCGCGTCATGCCGCGAATGCCTTCCTTGGCCGCCGCATAGCTCGACTGGCCGGGCTTGCCGAACAGGCCGGCGCCGCTTGCCAGGTTGATGACGCAACCCTTGGTCTTTTTAAGCTCGGGGAAGGCGTGCTTCATATAGAAGAAGGCGCCGTACAGGCCCGTATTGATGGCCAGGTCGAAATCTTCTTTCGTGTGGTCGATAAGGTTGGTACCGCTCTTGGAAGCCTGAGCGTTGTTCACCATGACATCGAGCTTGCCAAAATGCTCGACGCACTTCGCAATGGCAGCCTCGACCTGGGCTTCGTCGGAACCCTCGGCGACGGTATAGGCGACATCGACGCCGTATTCGCCCTTGAGCTTTTCAGCCGCCTCGGCCAGGCGCCCCTCGGTGCGGCCGGTGATGAACAGGCTTGCGCCCTGCTCGGCGAATGCGCTTGCAATACCGAAACCGATTCCCTTGCCGCCGCCAGTGACAATGGCGACCTTTCCATCCAAAAGACCCATGGGGCACCCCTTTCGATTGCTTTTCTTGGAATGCTATCGCGCAAGTGGCAATTTGGTGTGGGGAAGGCGTGAAGGGAGGATAACGGGTCGATTTCAACGGGGCAGCGGCGGAACGGGCGCTGCTAGGATGGGCAAAATCAAACTGTTTAACTGCATTCTGGGGAGATAGATGGATTCAACGAACGAACAGCCGACGGAGCGCATGGCGAACGGTGGCGGAAGCGGAAGCGGAAACGGAAACGGAAACGGGAGCGGAAGCGCCCAGCCTTCGACGCGCTCGGCCGATGCGTCGCTTGAGGCGACGCGCGCCATTCCCGTGCGCCAGGCTGCTTCGTATTCCCCCGACCAGTCGTTTTCCTCGCAGCCAACGGTTGCCTCGCGCCCCGTTGCACAGCCCGAGAAAACGGCGCGCATGAGCGCTCGGCCCGTAGCTTGCGGCGAATACGTGCGCGACCCCTTCGAGCCAAGCATGCCGGATCCTGCGACGTTCCCGCAGCAGCCGTACGCCCCGGGCTCGACCGCCCCGGTCGCGACGCGCTATTCGGAAGGTTCCCGTGTGAAGAAAAAGCCACCCCTTGCCGTGATTTTCGCCGGCGCTTTGGTGGCGTTGGCCGGCTGCACGTTTGTGCTCTTCCACGCGAGCGACACGACGGGTTCGACCGTAACGCCCGGCGGAGGCGTCACCCAGGCGGAGCGCAGCGAAGCGGAGTCGGGCGAGTCGTCTTTCAAAACGCCGGGCGTGCAGCAGAATGCTGCGACGCTCACGGTCGATACGTCCGATTTGGCGGGCGAGAAGTGGTCGAATGCGAAGAAGATTCTTGAAGTGCGCGGCGCCGATGTTTCGTCCATCGTAGTGTTGACCGACGACGGCAAAGATGTGTGGGATGCGTCGAATTGGACGGTCGAGTCTATTGCGGTTGAAGATGGGGCGCTCACGGCCCATTTAGTGCATGACTCGGGTTCGGCCGTGGCCGACGCCGTGTCGGGCGCCTTGGAAAACGGGGCGACCGAAACGGCTGGAGGCGTGCTCGATGCCGCGGGCGAGGCCGTGAAATCGGCGGGCGAGACCGCTGCGGAAAAAGCGTCTGACTTTATCGGGTCGCTGTTCTAGAGGCAATCGGGACGCAAGAGGCCAATCGGGCATTAATAAGGGCGCCTGTTGGATGGAACGTTGCGTCACTTGGGGCCTCTGATGGGCGGTTTGTGACGCGGCGGCCTTGTTATCAGTGCTGAAGCGCATTCGCCGGCCGTCGCCGGCGCTCCTCGAATCTCGGGAGCGTCCTGTGAACTGCGGTCTGTTTCAAGATGCGGGTCACCCCGCGAGCCGTGGTCCGTTTTGTGACGCGCAGGCGACTGGCGAGCCGCAATTGCCGCTCTCGACTTCAGCGCGTCGCGCTTCGTTCCGTCATGTTGCCCCGCATAGCGGCAAAGGGCGCCGTGGACGCGAGGTGACGTGCGGGTTTCCCGTCAGCGCCGCTTTCTTATATGATGGCGGCGTTTGAAGAAAGGACGAGCATTCATGATTCGACTGAATAACGACTACTGCCATGGCGCGATCCCCGAAATTCTCGAGGCGTTGCAGGCGACGAATTCGGAAGCGTATGCGGGCTACGAGCTCGACGAATGGTGCGAGCGGGCTGGCGCGCTCATCAAGGAGGCGGCTGCGTGCCCCGATGCTGCGGTGCACTACATCGTAGGCGGAACGCAGGCCAACGTCGCGATCATCGCGCATGCGCTTCGCCCGTGGGAGAGCGTCGTGTGCGCCGATTGCGGGCATATCAATGTTCACGAGACGGGCGCAACCGAGCATATCGGCCACAAATGCGAAACGGTTCCCGCGCGTGACGGCAAGCTCTCCGCTGCCGACTTGCGCGTCGTTGCCCAGGGTTATGCGGAAAGCCCCGTGCCCGAGCACGTCACGGTGCCGCGCATGGCATACATCTCGTTCCCCTCTGAATCGGGCACGGTGTATTCGCTCGCAGAGCTCGAAGCGCTGCGAGCGGTATGCGACGAATTCGGCATGTACCTGTTCGTCGACGGCGCGCGTTTGGCCTATGGTCTCGCTGCGTCGGGCAACGACGTGACGCTGCCCGATATCGCTCGTCTTTCCGATGCCTTCTATATTGGTGGCACGAAATGCGGCGCGCTGTTTGGAGAGGCCATGGTTGTGGTGAACCCGGCGCTCCAGCCGTATTTCCGCAATTCCATGAAGCAGGCGGGCACGATGCTCGCTAAGGGCTGGCTTTTGGGCCTGCAATTCACGAAGCTTTTCGAGGGCGGCCGTTATTTTGAAATCGGCAAAGTCGCGGTTGCCCAAGCTATGCGCATCAAGGCGGCGCTTGCCAAGCGCGGTTTGCTGGCCGAGCCCGACAGCCTCACGAATCAGCAGTTCGCCCTTGCCTCCGACGCTCAGCTCGCATCGCTCGGCGAGGCGTGCATTGTTGAATTCGAAGGCAAGGCGGCCGACAATCGCAACATGGTTCGCTTCTGCACGAGCTGGAGCACGACCGACGATGAAGTCGATGCCGTGGTTGCCGCAATCGAGCGCTTAGGGGAATAATCTTTCGGCGCCGGTGGCCAACGGCGGACGACGCTTTGCTTTCCGCATCTCTTCTTTTTGTCCATGAATCATCGAGGGAATCTTGAACGATTCCCTCGCTTTGTTCTTCCGCGCATCGTAAAATAGTTCAGTTAAGCAACAAACGTGTAACAACGCCTGTCGAGCGAGGTCCTAACATGGTGCTTCGATAGAATCGACAGACTGAAAATTGGGGTTTCGTGACTTGTCGCGGAACGTGGGCGAGCGCCGCCGGCAAAGGCGCCGCGCGATCGCCATAGACCGACTGAACGATTTAAAGGAGATGCGCGTGCACAACGTATTCCGCGTGCTTATGCGCGATTTGAAACGAATCGCGAAAGCCCCGGCAAGCTGGGTCGTTATTCTCGTGCTCATTATTTTGCCGTCGTTGTACACCTGGTTCAACGTTGTGGGGTTCTGGAATCCGTACAACAACACCGGTGCGCTGAAGGTGTGCGTCGTGAATGAAGACGTGGGCGCGCACAACGATTTGCTCGGCGACTTGCAGCTGGGCGACCAAATCGTGGACCAGCTGCACGAAAATACGCAGCTGGGCTGGGAGTTTACCGATTACGACGACGCCATGGCGAAAATATCGTCGGGCGAGGCGTATGCGGCGTTCGTTATCCCCAGCGATTTCAGCGAAGACATGACCACACTGCTTACGGGCGAGTTCCAGCGGCCTCAGCTGGAATACTACGTGAACGAAAAGCTCAATCCCGTGGCGCCGAAAATCACCGACACGGGCGCTTCGACCCTCGACAACACGATCAACGACACGTTCGTTTCCGCTGTTTCGTCGGTTGTTGCCGGAACGCTCAACGATAAAATCGCTGAATCACAGGAGTCGTTCGACGCGTCGAAGGCGAAGGTCTCGGCTCAAATCGACAAAGTGGACGCAAACCTATCCGATGCGCGCGAGAGCGTGAGCGGCCTTTCGACCGCCTCAAGCGACGCCATTGCCCAGGCGAACAGCGCGAAAGCATCGCTTTCCGACGCCCGCCGTGAAATCGGCGATATGGCGCTGGCGCTTTCCGAGGCTTCGGCTCTTGCCGCAACACTGAATACCGAAATCGTGAGCTTCTCGGGCAATATGTCGACCGCCATAAGCGGCGGCCTTTCGACCGTTTCTGCGGCTTCCACGAGGGCGAATGCCGCGGTGGGCGATGCCGCAACGGGAATTCAGGCGGCGCAGGGCGATGTGGAATACGCGACGAGCGTTGCCCAGAACGTCATCGATGGCAACAAGGAAATCATTTCCTATTTGCAAGCCATGGCCGATGACACCCATCTTACTCAAGACCAGCGCAATGCCGTTAACGCGGCCATCGCTACGCTGTCGCAGAGCAACGCCAATGCCGAAGCGAACCTCAAATCGATGAATGCCCTCGCGGCGAGCGCCTCGAGTGCGGCCGGCTCCATTGCCAATGCGTCGAGCACCGTGAATGATGCGGTGCAGAAGTCGGTCGACAACGGTCGCGCATACAACGACGACCTGTCGAAAAACACTATCCCCGCTGTAAGCCAGGGCCTCTCGGGCCTTGCGAGCACCGCGGGTTCGCTTTCGGGCACCGTCGCCCGTCAGACGTCGCTCATCGATCAAACGTCGCTCGTGCTCGACCAGCTCATCTCAACGCTTAACACAACGGTTGATGCGCTGGGCCAAACCGACGCGCTGCTTGCCGACGTGCAGGGCGATATCGACGCCGTGCGGACCGACGTGGTGGCGCTGGGCACGTCGGGCGCTCTCGCGAAATTGTTCGGCGAAGATGGCACGCTCGACGTGAACAAAATCGCCGACTTCATGCAGTCGCCCACGCAGCTCGAAACCGAGCAGCTCTATCCGCTCAACGCCTATGGCTCAGCCATGTCGCCGCTGTTCATCAACCTCACGCTGTGGATTGGCGTGTTCATGCTCATGGTCATTATGCATATTGAGGTTGACGATGAAGAGATTCGCAACCTCACCATCGCGCAGCGTTTCTTGGGTCGCGGCATTCTGTTCGCCATCATGGTTTCGCTGCAGGCCATCGTGTGCGTGACGGGCTGCCTGTTCCTCGGCGTGCAAGCCGAAAACGTCGCCGCGCTCTATATGACAGCGGTCGCATGCTCGCTTACGTACCTGGCGATTCAATACACGCTTTCCACCACGCTGCAGCATGTGGGCAAGGGCCTGTGCGTCATTTTGGTGTTTGTGCAAATCCCGGGTGCGACGGGTTTGTACCCGGTCGAGCTTACTACGAGCTTCTTCCAGACGGTGTATCCGATCTTCCCGTTCACGTATGGCATCAACGCCATGCGCGAATGCATCTGCGGTTTCTACGGAAATATGTGGCTTGGCTTCATGGGCGTGCTTGCGTTGTTCTTCGCAGTTTTCCTGCTCATCGGCACATTTGCGCGCCCCTTCCTCACGAACCTCAATCGCATGTTCGCCAAGCAACTCGCAGAAAGCGATATCGTGAACTGCGAAGAAGTGCAATTGCCCGAACGTCGTTATAGGACGGCTCAAATTGTGCGCGCCATGAGCAACCACGAAGAATTCCGCGCCTACCTGCTGGAGCATTCCACGCGATTCATGAGGCTCTATCCGAAATTGAAGCATGGCGCATATGCGCTGGGCGTGGTCGTTCCTGTTTTGTTCACGGCCTCGATGGCTTTGTGGAGCCCGGGCAAGAAGGTCGTGGTGCTCACGGTGTGGCTGTTGTGGCTTATTGTCGTCGTCGCGTTCCTCATAATTGTTGAGCATATGAAAGACAGCCTCGAGCGCCAGATCGCGCTGAACGCAATGAGCGATGAAGAACTGCGCACGCTGTTCGCCGCGCGCAACAGCCTCGAACACGATCCTTGCATTCAGGGCGGCGAGCCTGCCGTCGGCTATGCTTCATCGGTTGCCGTGGGCCCCGAAAGCGCGCATGTGCGCGTACCTGTCGTGCCCGCCGCAGAGCCGGTGCCAGAGCCTATTTTTAATGCGGATGGTGAAAGCGGCTCTTCGGACGCGTCGATGGATGTGGCTTCGTCGACTCGCTCGCTTGCGTGCGACGACTTCTCTTCGATCGGGGTTGCGCCTGAATATGCGGGGGAAGAGCCTGTCAAGCATGCGCCTGTGTCTGCTGGGGGCAATCGCGGTGCGGAAGACGGGCAAGCGCCGATTGCGGATTCCTCGAACACGTTTGCGAGCGCCTTTGGTGCCGCGGAAAGCGAATACGACGAACCCGTTGACGGCTTCAATGAGCCGGCCGACGATTTCGATATGGGTGACGATGCGCCCGAAGGCACGCGCGGCGTGAAAGGGGGCGATGCACGATGAAGAAGATTTGGCAGCTATTTGTGGGCGATTTGAAGCGCCTGCGCTCGAACGTGGTTACGGGCATCATCGTGCTGGGCCTCATTGCGTTGCCGTCGATTTTCTCGTGGTACAACATGATTGCCGCGTGGGACGTTTTCGGCAATACGGGCAACCTGAAAATCGCCGTGGCGAGTGTTGACGAGGGCTATGAAAGCGATCTCGTCCCTGTGAAAATCAACGTTGGCGAGCAAGTGATTTCGTCGCTTCGAGCAAATAATCAAATCAAGTGGGTATTCACCGATAAAGAAGACGCCATCGATGGTGCCAAGTCGGGCAAGTATTATGCGGCGGTGGTGATCCCCGAAAGCTTCAGCCGCGACATGATGACGTTTTATTCCGACGATGCCAAGCACGCGAAAATCATCTATTACTCCAACGAGAAGAAGAACGCCATTTCGCCAAAGGTGACCGACCAAGGCGCCGATGCCATTTCGGTGCAGGTGAACCAGGCGTTCGCAAAAACGCTTTCCGACACGGCTCTGAGCTTGGCGCAGGGGCTTGTGACCTACGCTGACAATGCCGACGTCGATGGCCATATCGGCGAGTTGGCCAACCATGTGGGGTCGCTTTCGACTCAGATGGCCAAGGCTTCTTCGGTGATGCGCACGTATTCCACGGTGCTTACGTCCTCGCAAGACCTCATTACGAGTTCTGCGAGCCTTCTGTCTTCGGCGAAGGGTTCAGCAGAAGAAGTCGCCGGCCAGGTGGGCGATGCGAAGGCGTCGGCCACGACGATCGCCGATGCCATGGATGCCTCAACCGATTCGCTCGCCAGCGCGATTGATGCGAGCGTAGCGAGCTTCGACGGCGTGTCGGCTGCGGTAGACGACGCGTTCGCGACGGCGCACGATGGCCGCGAAACCGTCTCGCAGTCGCTCATCACGAACGCCGATGGCCTGGCCGATCAGGCGGCGAACTACGCCAAGCTGGCCGATTCCCTCGACGCGCTCGCCAAAGGAATGCCCGATGGCAGCTCTGTTGAGCTTACTCAAATGGCAAGCACTCTGCGTGCCGTGAGCACGACCATGGAGCGCCTCTCTCGCCAGCTCGGCACCACGGCGGGCGATTTAGAATATGGCATTTCTGGCGCCGAGGTTGCGCGCAACGACATCGATGCACAAATCGCCGAGGCAAAACAGCAGGTGCAAGACGCTAAAAACCAGTACAACAACGACGTGAAGCCGCATCTCGACAACCTCGTGAGCTCGGTGACCGACGCGACGTCGCTGCTTTCGTCGAGTGCTTCCAAGCTCGATGATGCAGCGAGCGCGCTTACGGGTTCGGCTGGCGCGGTTTCCGAAAAGCTTGGCGATGCGAAGTCGAAGCTCGACAGCTCCGCTGACGAACTCGACGAATCGGCCAAGAAGCTCGATGACTTGTCGACGAATATGAAGGATGCGCTTGCAAATGGCGATACCGAGTTGCTCCGCGAAGTGCTCGGCAGCGATGCGAGCGAGCTCGCTACGGCGATATCGGCGCCCGTCGAGCTCGATCGCCATGCGTTGTTCCACGTCGAGAATTTCGGCTCGGCCATGTCTCCGCTTTACACAACGCTTGCTTTGTGGATTGGCGCGCTGCTTATCATGGTCACTATCCGACCCACTCCCTCGTGCCGCATCGAAGAAGAACTTGGGGGCATTTCGCTTCCACAGCAATTCTTGGGGCGTTTCGGCATCGTGTCGCTTCTCTCGTTTGCGCAGAGCACCGTGCTCGCGATTGGCAATATGCTCTTCTTGGGCGTGCAGGTTGAAAACCCGCTGCTGTACTTGCTTGTATATTGGATTGGCGGCCAAGTTTTCGCGTTCATCATCTACACGCTCGTGGTGTCGTTCGCGAACCTGGGCAAGGCCATCGCGGTTATTTTTCTTATCGTGCAGGTTGCGGGCGGCGGTGGCGCGTACCCATTGGCCATTCTGCCGCAATTCTTCCAAGATGTGAGCGTATGGCTGCCGGCCACGCATGTGATTAATGCCATGCGCGCGGCGATGTTTGGCGTGTATCAGGGCGATTTCTGGGTAGAAATCGGGTGCGTGCTGCTCTATGTGGTGCCGTTCGCGTTGCTTGGTTTGGTATTGCGTAATCCCACCATGAAGCTTGTTAACTGGTTCGTGGAGCAAGTCGAAAAGTCGAAAGTCGTATAGGAATCGAGAGGGGCTGCGGCCTCTCTCGTTGTCTTTTGTGTGGCTCGCGTTGTACGTGGCGCGTAACGCGGTAGTATTGCGCGCATGAATAAGAGCGAGAACATTCAAACGAATCGGACGGAAGACGGCGGCCTGCCGCCTCGACAGCGCCATATGGTGCTCGGCATTATGATGGCGGGCACTACGGCGGCGTGCATTTCCCAGTCGATGATGATTGCTGCGCTGCCTACCATCATGCAGGAGTTTTTGGTCGGGGCGGGCTTGGCCCAGCTCATTACCACGGCCTACATTTTCACGCTCGGGTTGTTTTCCGCCATGAGCGCCTATCTCGTGAGCAAGCTCGATGCGCGACGCCTGTTCTTTATCGCCATGGTCGGTTTTATCGTGGGATGCTGTGCTTCGCTTTTCGCTACGAATTATCCGGTGCTGCTCGTATCTCGCCTGGTGCAGGCGATTGGCGCGGGTATTTTGCTCCCGCTTATTCAAGTGGTGGCGCTTTCGGTATATCCCAAAAGCCAATACGGCAAAGCAATGGGCATTGTGGGAATCATTATCGGGTTCGCGCCTGCAATCGGCCCGGCAATCTCGGGTTTCATCGTCGATGCGTGGGGGTGGCGAGCGGTATTCGTCGCGCTTGGCGTGGTCTCCGCTGTGGTGACGCTGCTTGCGATTCCGTTTTTACCGAATGTGATGCGCAAGCCCGCAACGCATCAGCATTTCGATACGCCCTCCGCGGTGCTGTTCTCGTTTGGCGCGATATGCCTGCTTGTCGCGACGGCGTGCATTGAACAGTCGGGATGGGGCGTGGTGGCTGCGGCAAGCATCACGTTGGGCGCTGTGCTCCTGTTTACATTCGCTCGTCGGCAGCTGAAAATTCCGAACCCGCTTCTTAAACTTTCATGCTTTGCGAATCGCCAATTCACGGTCGGGCTTGCGCTCGTGCTGCTTGGCAATCTGTCGTTTATGGCGGCTTCCATCATGGTTCCGCTGTTCGTGCAAGATGTGCAAGGCGCCTCGGCGGCGGTTTCTGGCTTGGCCATTCTGCCCGGCGCGGTGCTGCTAGGCTTTTTGAACCCTATAACGGGTCGCTTGCTCGATTCGCACGGGCCGTGGCCGCTGCTTGTCGCGGGTTGCGCGTTGCTGCTGGGCGGAACGCTCGCGTTCGTCGCGTGCGATGCGGAAACGCCGCTTTGGGTAGTAACGGTGCTCTATGGCGTGCGCATCTGCGGCGTCGCGTGCTTGCAAATGCCCATGACGGCCTACGCGAGCAAGCAGTTATCGGGTGATGACGTCGCGCAGGGCACGGCGATTATCACGTCGATTCGCCAGATTTCAAGCGCGCTGCTTTCTTCGGTGCTCATCGGGATCATGGCGCTCGCTTCGAGCGGCGATTTGGGCATCGATGCGCACGGCTTCGGCGTGGCGTTCAGTATTCTTGCGGCGTTGACTATTGCGGGGTTTGTTTTCGGCGCGGTATTCCTGCCGAAACGGAGGAAAGCGAGCGGGCGACGCTAAGGGGTGATTGCGATTATCGTCTTCGGGCTGCCTTGCATGCTTGCGCTCTGTGTGTTTGCGTTTCGCATGCTAGCGTTTTGCTCGCCGGCGCTTTGCCTGCCTGCCTGCGTTCTGTGCGTTTTCCTTTCGTGTGCTTGCGCGCTGCGTACTTGCGCTTTGCATGCGTTCGCTTCGGTGCCAGCGTTTCGCATGCCGGTGTCTTCGTTTGTTCAAAACGGGCCGCGAATGTGGCATTGTTAGGTCTAATGTGTGCGGAAAACGACCAAAGGAAGTTCTTTCTCGCAAGAAATGCCTGGTCAAGACGTTGTGTTATTTCAACATGAAAAAGCCGCCCGTAATTTTGACCACATTCGAAGCTCGTTTTGAACAAAAATGAAGTGGGCTGCATGCCAGCCGAAACGGTTGCGATTTTATCGGGTCGAGCCTTTGCTCTTGTAGTACGCAACGGCGATTTGCGTGCGATTCTTCAAGCTCATTTTCGAGAGAATGCTGCTTATGTTGTTGCGTACAGTGCCTTCGCTCAAATAGGCGGTCGCAGCGATTTCTCGATTGTCGAGTCCCTCGGCCACAAGGCGCGCGATTTCGTATTCGCGCTCGGTCAGGCAGGCGAACGGGGTGGGGCGCAGCTGCTCGTGCGATGCGTTGCTGTGGACGAAACCGCCTGAAGTGCTGCCGTCTGACTCGCGCTTCACACGGCCGTTGCTCAAAGCACCGCCGACCCCTGTGCCGTCCGTTACCCCGCCGCCTTCCGACTTGCTCGCCGCAATCCCGCGGGCGCATTCGCGCGCGACGGTTTCGCCAGTTGATTTTTGCTCTGCAGCTTCGCCGCCAGTCGCTCCGTTTTCATCGTTTCTTGCCGCTATCGCCGACATCTTATCGAGCGAGTCTCGAAGGTTGCGATTCCTCTTGCGAAGTGAAAGCGCTTGGGAGGCCAGTGCGTCCCGCGTGCTCCAGGCGATGCGCTGGCGGGCGAGCGTTGTGCTCGTGCGAACCGAGAGAACGCAGGCCGCAGCCGCAGAGCAAAGAAGCGATGCCGTCGAAAGCGGCGGCATTGTCGCGCGCATAAGGCATGCGACAATCGCGATAAGGGCGAGCGCACCCGAGAAACGCAAAACGTCCGCGCGATGGACGCAGCGCGCGCAGTCATAGAGGGCAAGCGGTACGAAGGCGAGCGCAGCGGAAACGAAGAGCGCCGCCGCGCAGTATGCCGAAAGGGCCAGTATGCCCGCGGGCGTCGAGACGGCTTCGGTGAGCGCGGAGCATAAAACGGCGATAAGCATGGCGATGGCGAGTGTGAGCAATCGCGCGTCGGACGCTGTGGGCTCGGCTCCGCTGCTGGTCTCGACCAAAAAGCAGGCGGCCGTAAGCAGACAGCCTGCCAGAACGATTGTTTTGTCGAGAATTCTTTCCATGGCTGCATGGTAGCAAACCCTTTTGCCCGTGTGTTTTGCGGAAAGCCCCCTTGTGTTTCTAAAGCGTTCTTGTCGTACAATTTACCTGGGAAAATGCCATTTCATGACAAATGTCACTGGTTTGCGCTCCGTCCTTCTTTCATGATGAAGGCAAGGAAGGGCGCCCCACATCTCGCTACATGTGGGCGATGCGCCGCGAAAGAGGAAGGCCATGCAATGAAAGAAAACGAGAGCGCGAATTCGGTGGTTTCTGTACGCAGCCTCGTAAAGCGTTATGGCGACATTCTCGCGCTTGATCACTTCAATCTCGAAATCGGCAAAGGCGAAATTTTCGGCCTTTTGGGCCCGAATGGCTGCGGTAAAACGACGGCAATTAACTGCATGCTGCAGCTGCTCGTCTACGACAAGGGCGACATCGAGCTGTTCGGCGAGGCAATGAAGCCGACGCGTTATGACCTTAAGCGGCGTATTGGCGTGGTTCCTCAGCAGGTGGCAGTATTTGACGAGCTCACCGTTTTCGAGAACATCGACTGCTTCTGCGCCCTGTACGTGGGCGACAAAACCCGTCGTCGCGAGCTGGTAGAGGAAGCCATCGAATTCGTGGGGCTTGAGGATTACCGCAAAATGCGCCCCAAGAAACTGTCGGGCGGCCTGCTTCGCCGGCTGAATATTGCGTGTGGCATTGCGCACAAGCCCGAGCTCATTTTCTTCGATGAGCCCACGGTGGCGGTTGATCCGCAAAGCCGAAATGCAATCCTTGATGGCATCGTGCGCTTGCGCGACGAGGGCGCGACGGTGGTGTACACGAGCCATTACATGGAAGAAGTCGAGCAAATCTGCAGCCGAATCATGATCATGGATGGCGGTAAAATTCTGGCGCTCGGCACCGCCGATGAACTCAAGCGCGGCATTGCGGTGGGGGAGAAAATCGTCATCGAGCTTCCTGGTGTCGTCGAGGCTTGCGGTTGTGCGGCGGCTCAGGCTGTCGGGGCGCTTCCGCATGTGCTCTCGTGCGAATTCGCGAATGGCGAGCTGCGCGCGGCGTGCGAAGCGAGCGAACGCAATTTGCTCGATGTGCTGGGGGCGCTCAAGTCGTCGCGCGTGGCGGTTGGGCGCGTGTATTACGAGCCTCCCACGCTCAATGACGTGTTTCTTGAAATCACTGGCCGCGAGCTGCGCGATTAGGAGGCTGTCATGGGCGCTTTATTCGCGCACACCGTGCGCATGCTTGTAAGACAGCGCGACGTGCTCATATGGGTCATTCTGTTTCCGTTGGCGCTTGCCACGCTCTTTCATGTGATGCTTTCGAATATCGACGAAAGCTATCGCGTCGACCCTGCGAGCTGCGTGGTGGTTGCTGATGACAACTTCAACTCCGAACGGGCCGTGTTCTTCCGCGAAATGCTCGACGAAGTGTCGGCGCCGGGTGCGGGCCAGCTGCTCGATGTCGCGAAGGTTGCGACGCTTGAAGAAGGGCGCGAAGCGGTGCTTTCGGGTGACGCGGCGGCATGCATTACCGTGGACGAAGAAGGCTTGCCGAGCATGCAAGTGTCTCCGCTTGCCGCGAGTCTTACGACGGGTTCGATCGACCAGAGCGTCGTGCGCGCCGTGCTCGACCAATATCGTCAAATCTATGCCGAAATGAAGCAGACGTTTTTATCCCAGCCTTCCGCGCAAGGCATGCAGGCGCCCCCGAGCGAAGGCGAGCTTGCGGAGTTTGCCCGTTCGGCCGGCATGAGCGAAGCAGCTTCGGCATTCATGTCCGACGCCGTGAGAACCCAGCAGGTCGACGTGCTTCGCGTGCAGGCGAGCAGCACGGTGCGCTATTACTACGCGCTTATGGGATTTGCGGCGCTCATGTCCATCACCGTTTCGATTAACGCGGTGTCAGCCGCGCGTGCGAACACATCGGCGGTTGGCGCGCGCCGACAGGTTTCGGGCGTCTCTCCCGCGAGGCAATTGGCGGTCGCCATGGCTGCGGGCTTCGTCACGGTATTCTTCTGCCTGCTTCTGGCATTTGCCTATATGCGCTTCGTGCTGGGCGTGGAATTCGGTGGACGCGATGGGCTGGCGATGCTTGCGCTTGCCGCATGCGCGCTCATGTCGACGGCGTTGGGCGCGGCAATTGGGGCCATTCCGAAAATCCCGATCCCCGGGAAAACGGGCATCGCGACGGGAATCACCTGTTTCTGCGCGCTTTTCGCCGGCCTGTATGGCGAGCCTTCTATGCAGCTCGCCGACCGCGTGTCGCAAAGTGCGCCTTGGGCTGTGCTCGTCAACCCTGCGGCGCAGGCGGCAAACGCGTTCTACGATTTGACCTATTACGATTCGCTCGCGCCCTTTTTCGCGACGCTGTGCGTGCTCGCTGTGATGGCCGCGGTGTTCTTCGTCGTGGCGGCTTTGCTTATGAGGAGGCAGAATTATGAACGTCTTTAAGCTTGCCGTCACGATTATCGCAAGGCACTGGAGCTATTTGCTTATATACACGCTTGCTTTGGGATGCATGGCGATTCTTGGCTCGGGCGCCATTGAAGCACCCCAGGCGAGCGAGTTTTCCAACGATGCGCCTAAGGTTGCGGTTGTCGATCGGGATGGCAGCGAGCTGTCGGCCGCTCTCACAGATTTCGCCCTCAAAGATGCTGTAGAAGTGCATGTGGAAGATTCCACGTTTGCCCTGCAGGACGCCGCGGCGAAAGACCTTGCGAGTTATGTGCTCATTATTCCCGAGGGTTTCCAAGAAGGCCTCGTGGAAGCTGCGCACAGTGGCGCCGACGCGCCGACGCTCGAAACCGTGGTGAGCTATCAGGGCGCGCGTGGCGCGCTCATGGACCAGCGCGTGAAAGCATACGTGCAGTCGCTCTATGGCTTTGCCTCGACTGACGTTCAGACCAGCGCTCACGACATCGCGAACGATGCAACCGCCGCGTGCAGCAACGAGACCCCCGTGGAGCTTTTCTCGGTCGATTCGGAAGGCCTTTCGGTGAAGTACATCAACTTCGCTGCCTTCTCGGCATATGCGCTGTTCACCTCGTCAGCGATTTTTATCGCAGTTGGTTTGGCGTCGCTGCGCAAAACCGAAATGCGCCGTCGTCTTGTGGTGGGTCCCGTGCGCAGCGAGAGTTATGGTGCGCAGGTGGGACTCGCGTGTGTGCTCGCTTCGCTGGTAATTTGGGCGGTCATTGCTGCGGCGGGTCTCGCGGTGTTCAGGCCTCTCGCCGGCGGAGCTGCGCCTGCCTCGGTCGCGATTGTGGTGTTCGGGCAGCTCGGCGTAGCGCTTATCGGCGCCGCGTTCGGGTTTCTGCTGTGGCAGCTTGGGGCGAGCGAAAGCGTGGCGAATGGCGCCGGCAACATCGTCGGTTTGGCGTGCAGCTTTTTCAGCGGCGCATGGATTCCCCTCTCGATCGTGGGCGAGGGTGTGCGCGTGGCTGCGGCGTTCACCCCATTTTATTGGGCGACCAATGCGATGATTGAGGTCTCGCAGGCTTCCCGAATCACGTCGGGGTTGGCTCTTCAGGCGGCGGGGGAGGTTGGCGTCACGTTCTTATGGGCGCTCGTAATCGCGATTATCGCCGTCGCGATTGGACGCGTGCGCCTGCGTGAGCGCGGCGCATAGGGAAATTTCGGTTGCGGGCACAGGGAAGCGTTGGCCGCGGCGCATAGGGAAATGCCGACTAGGGCGTATTGCGAACGTCGATCGATTTGCTCAAAAAGGCCTTCGAATGTGACATGCGAGGCGTGTTGTTCCGCCCGATTCTTCTGCATAATGTACGCATAAACAAGAAACCCCTGGTCGCAGTGTTGTGCAACCAGGGGTTTCCGGCTTTTTATCGTGACGCGATGCCACATTCGAGGTGTGTTTTGCACATCTCGAGGCACCTGTTCATCTCGAAACTCTTGCGCATGTCGAGACGCGCCTCGCTCGTTACGCGGCGTTCTCCTCACGCAGCATGGCCTGCTCGTAGTCGCGCGTGCCCTTGAATACTTCGTGAGTGTAAGGGTTCACGCCGAGCTTCTTGGCACGGTAAATCACATAGCCTACGGCGGCGACGTTGGCTACAAGGGCGAGAATCGAAACGACCAGGTTCACGTCGGGGTTGTTCACCGACTGCACCGCGAAGATGGAGTCGTTCGCGAACATGGGAACTACCTGGCAGAACATGCACCACAGGCTCAGCGTGTAGGCGCGGTTCTGAATCCAGCCGCCCTTGTTCCAGAAGAAGTTGGCAACCGTGGGGGCGAGCAGCAGCGCCAGGCCGCAGTACCAAGAATGGGTGGGCAGGCAGTTGTAGGTGTAGCAGAAGTTCCAAATGTCATAGCTCAGAATGAAAACCCACGTCATGTCAGGCCAGAGCATGTCCTGCTTCTTCTTGGACACGTAGATGCCCCACCAACCGGTCATGACGAAGATGTTCAAAATGCCGGCAACGCCGTTGAATACGTTGTGCCAGCCGCCGTACAGCGTGACGCCTTCGCTGGAAACCCACGTGGTGCCGAAGGCGCGTACGGCGCTTTCGAAGTCGCTCACTACGGCGATCAGAATGTTAATGGCGACGATGACGAACGGGAAGCATTTGAACCATTCGGCCTTGCCGAGCGATCCCCAGTGATACTTCAGAATAAGGAAGCCGATGCAGCCTGCGGTTGCGGCGTAAAGCTTGGCATAGTGGAACCAGCTGTTCATGTAGAGATACGTGGGGTTGTTGAGCGCCCACTCGGCACCCGCGGCGGCTCCCGCGTAAATCGCGATGAAGTATGCGGTAAGAATTCCTGGAATCACCAGGAAGCACGTGATGCCGCCGATTTTCGTGCGTCGTGCGATTTCGTTGAACCCGATGAGGGCCAGAAACACGATGATCCATCCAATCCATTGGTATACAGCGTTGTCGCCATAAACGTCAAACAGCATTGGATGCCTCCTTTCTTTTGCTGCGCGAGCTTACGACCCGCGCACCCCTGTGCCGCTGCGGACGATTCTGTCGGATCTCGGTTCGCATCCGCGAATCGGCGGCGCATCGAAGCGCGCGAATTCGCGTGGCGTCCTTGAGCTGATCGCCAGAATTTTCCTCGCTGGTACCCTTTGGATCTGCCGGCTGAAATCGCTTCCCATTCTTGAAGCCAGCAGATCCCCTTTATCCCCTCGGCTCTACGCCGTATGGTGGCTTTGCTCGCGCTCGCGTTCGAAGTGAAGCGTTTGCGCGATGATGTCCTTCAGCACGTCGTCGCTTCCTTCGGGATGCTGTCGCATGTAGCCGACGATGCCCAATATGAGCATGTAGAACGTTTCGTATACGTGGTCGATGCGCACTTTATGCAAGCGTCCAAAATCGGCCACGGTGGTTTCGACGATGTAGGTCGCCGACGCATCGGCGACGCGATTGATAAATCGCAAATAGAGCGAGGCGTTTTCGTGTGTGGCGAGCGCCCGGCGAAACGGTTTGTGCGCGTTGTCGTTATCGAAAAGCTGGTCGCGAATGAGCGCCACGATTGTGTCGAGCGCGCCCTCGATATCGCCCTCAACGCGTTGCGCGTTCCACTCCTTCAGGCTTGCGATGAACTCGTCAACGTAGGTGTCGAGCACGGCGGCGACTAAATCTTCCTTGCTGGGGAAGTAATGGTAGAACAACGTGCGCGCCACGTTCATGCGTTCGGTGATTGCGGCGACTGACGTTTTCGCGAGGCCGCGTTCTTCGATGAGCTCGCGTGCGCACTGGATAATTTCAAGCTTGCGATCCATGCCCTTTTCCTTCCCCTAAAGATGAGGCTTTTGGAATCTTCGCTTCACGATGTGTACACAATAAGACAGAACTTAACGGGGTGTCAATGTACAGAATTGACAAAGCGTCAATTCTGTATTCGCTCTCAAACTGGGACTATCGAGACTTTATGAAATATGCTATAGTGCGCTAAAAGTTCATCGGAGTAACAAAAAAAGAAATTCGATGAAGTAATGAATGGGGATTCAAGCATAAGGGAAGGGGTACCGATGCGAACGAATACTGCAAAAGGAACCCGCGCGATTGCCGCATGCGGCGCATGCGCGCTTGCCGTTGCCATGACGGGCTGCGGTGCATCGTTCGAGGGGTCTGGCAGCAAAGACGCGGCAAGCGCCGAGCAGCTCGCCATGCATGCTGACGATCCATGGGCTGTCGAGATAGGCGCGAATTCGAAGGCTCAAAGCGACTTCACGCTGGTCGATGGCGTATACACCGGCACGGGCTTGGGCATGGACGGTCTTATCACGGTGACGCTTGCGGTGCAAGGCAACCATATTAACTGCATTGAGGTGACCCAGGAAGGCGAAACGCAAAGCGTGGGCGGCTTCGAGGCCATTCGCGACGGCAAGTACGCCGCCATGATCGACGTCGAGCAGGGTCCCGATATCGATTGCATTTCGGGCGCGACCATCACCACCGCCGGCGTGCGTCAGGCCACGACCGACGCTCTTATTCAGGCGGGCGCCGACTTGCAGCCCGTGGAAGTGGGCAGCGGCACCACCATCGACAAAGTGCAGAAGGGGGAATAGCCATGGCGGCTCTTGAGAACAAAGGCGTTTCCCGTCGCGATTTCTTGACCGGAGCGGCGGCTTTGGCCGGCGGTTTGGCTGCGGCGAGCGCGATACCGGCGGCGGCGCATGCCGAAGAGGCGGGCGTGATCGGTGACTGGGCGGCCGACGGCAGCAAAGCCGTTGCCGTAGCTCCCTCGAAAGACACGAACGCGAGCGCGCCCGATGGCACATATCGCGAGCACGATGCAGCGGCATTTCCTGCGAACGATGCCACGGCTATCGAGCCCCGCAAAGTCCCCGATGCGTGGGATTACGAATGCGACGTCGTGGTCGTGGGTGCGGGCGGCGGCGGTTTGAACGCTGCGGCGCGTGCGGCCGAACTGGGCGCTTCGGTCATCTGCGTAGAAAGCATGGCGTCATGGGGCGGCAATGCGCAATCGGCCGGCATGTGCGGCATTCTGGGCGGCTATTCGAAGCAGGAAGAAAAGCACTTCGCATTCCCGAGCTATCCGTTCGACCCCAAAGCGCTCACCGATTGGGCGATGGACGAATACCATTACGCGGCCGACCCGAAGCTCATCTATAAAATCGCGTGCGAAGGCGGCCACTCGCTTGACTGGATGGCCGATTGCGGCGTGAAGTGGCGCTTGGGCGAAGTGCCGGTGTACGTTGCGCCGAAGAATTCCACGCTCGACCACCACGTGCTGAAAATGAAAGACGCGACCGACGCCATGTACGATTACGGCGTATCCAAGGGCGTTGAATTCATTTTCCGTTGCCCCGCCGAGGCGCTTGTGCAGGACGAAACGGGCCGTATCGTGGGCTTGGTCGCCAAGCAAGATTTCCAGCACGAGGTTTATATCCACGCGTCTAAGGGCGTCATTCTTACCGCGGGCGGCTTCTGCAACAACAAAGCCTTGCTCGATCGCTACATTCCCACGGCGGCCATGGGCTGCGCGTCGAGCTATCTCGTCGGCGGCGAAACGGGCGAATGCTTCCGCATGGGCTTGGGCGTTGGCGCCGATGTGTCGGGCTTCAACAGTTCCGCGAGTTTCGATGGCGGCGTCGATTGGCAGGCTGAAGGCGGGCAATGGGCGCGCTTCCTCTATGACGGCATGACGCAGCTCTCGCGCCAGCCGTGGCTCACCATCGACCGCGCGGGCAACCGCCTGCGCTATATGGACAGCCGTGTGGGCGAAGACGGCGCGAACGCGATTTACGCGCTGGGCGACTTGGCGACCATTCAAATGGTGCCTCCTGGGCATCGCTCCTACATCATTTTCGACGCGAATTACGAAGATCACCTGGCGGGCTTCGCGCAGGAACACTGCCGCAAGCTCATCACGCCCGATTTGGAGCAAATCGACAAGGTGCCCGAGCACTATCGCGACTGGCACCACGGTGTGCAAGACGCCATCGATGCCGACGTGCTCAAGCGCCGCGATACGCTTGAGGAGCTCGAGGCCGATTTAGGCTTCGCGAAAGGCGTGCTCACCGATGCTGTTGCGAAGTGGAACGAATGCTGCGAAAAGGGCGAGGACGACTTCCTCTATCCCATGCCTCCTGAATGGCTCCATGCCATTACTACGCCGCCGTTCTATGGCTGCCGCATTGGCGGAAACCTGTACGGCACTAAGGCGGGCCTGCTCATCAACGACCAAATGCAGGTCGTGGGCACCAATGGCCTCGTGATTCCCGGCCTGTATGCGGGTTGGCATACCGCTGGCGGCGCATGCGGCGAGAACTCCTATATCGGCGATCCTATTCTTGGTTCGCTTATGGGCGATGTGGGCTTGGCATTCTGCGGCGGGTATTTGTGCGGAACGTCGGTCATCGACAACGAGTTTTAGGGAGGCCTGACATGAAAACCCAAATGAAGGCCATGGCCAGGCCGTATGTGACCTTGTTCGGAATGGCTCTTATCGTGGCCGTTGTGTCGCGCATCGGCTTGGGTATTATGGATGCCACAGGCGCGCTTGCCTATGACTACATTTCGGCGAGCGATGTCGCCATTCTTGACACGATTTGCTCCATTCTCACGGGTTCGGCGTTCGTGGCGTTCATGTTTGCCGCCTCACTCGCGCTCACGCTTTCGGTTGCGGGCGTGGCTTTGTATGCGGCGATCGCTCGTCGCGAGGGTGGCCAGGCCAGCGCGGCAAGCGCGTTTCTGTGGGGATGGGCTACGGCGCTCGTCGCAATCGTATGCCTGGTTATTGTTGGAGGCGGCATTTTGTCGGCCGTGCAGGTTGGCTCTATGAGCTCGAAACTTCCCGGCACGGGCGTGCTCGTGGTTGCCGCAATCGTATTCGCCGCATTTCTTGGAACGCTGCTTGGTGCAGCGTCTATGGTTGCCGTGGCGTGCGTGCGACGCGCGAAAACGTCGAAGCGTGCCTGCGTGAACCTGCTTGTGGCGTGCGCGGTGTGCGGTTTGGCGGTCATGGTGCTCACGGTGGGCACGTTCTCTACGCTCAATCATGTGAGCATCGATACCTCGGCGCTCGGCATGTGGTTCGCCGCCGATGCGATTGTGAACGTCGCCATGCTGCTTGCTGCAAGCCGTTTCGCGAAATAAGCCTGTCGCTTGATGTCGCTTGAGGGCTGCCGCTTTGGTGGGCTCGGGCGCATGGCGGTGAGAGTCGTCGCAGATTCGTCGAAAAAACAAAAGCTGCAGAAACGGCAGTTCGCGTCAGCTGGGTATGGTTCGCGACAATACATTGGGCGGAAGGTATGCACGCCCCTCCCAAGCGAGTCCGCACGCGGGCTCGCTTTTTTGTGCGATAACGCTGCGGCGTGTTCGGCGATAGGAGGGAGACAGCTGCTATTTCTTCCCGAAAAAAAGAAACCCCGCACCATGCGGGTTCGAGGAAAATCGGAATGGTGCCCCAGATAGGATTCGAACCTACGGCTTTCTGCTCCGGAGGCAGACGCTCTATCCCCTGAGCTACTGGGGCACATCGCAGTCGCTCATTATACGCTAAAATGTCTCTCGCGAGAAAGAGGAACTATGCCAGAAACTATTACCATCGATCGCCTTGCCTATGGCGATGCGGGCATCGGCCGTGCGGAAAATGGCAAAACCGTATTCGTGAACGGCGCATGCCCGGGAGATGTCGCCTTGGTCGAAATCGATCGCGACAAGGGCAATTTCTGTGAAGGCCACGTGGTCGAGCTCGTTGCGCCGTCGCCCGATCGCGTGCTGCCGGCATGCCCGCTTGCGAGCGTATGCGGCGGTTGCGGTTGGCAACATATATCTTACGAGCGTCAGCTTGCTGCGAAGCGCGATGCCGTGGTGTCGCAGCTGCGTCGCATCGGCGGCTTCGATGCGCAGCGCGCCGAGCGCATCGTTGGCGCATGCGTGCCGTCGAAGCGACAAATGGAATATCGCAATAAGCTCGAGTTCAGCTGCGCTTTCGATGCGAAGCAGGGCTTCCAAATGGGCTTCCATCAAAAGGGAAGCGACAAAATCCTTGCCGCCGACGCATGCCCGCTTGCGCATAAACAAGCCCAAAAAACGCCGAAGGCTCTGCGCGGCGCTCTACGCTATCTCACGGGTCGCGAAGATTTAGGCATCCATCGCGTAGGCGTGCGCCATTCGCACCGTTCGGGCGATTTGGAAGTGGCTTTGTGGACGACGCCCGGCCCATTTCCGCGCAATGCCGTGGCGAAAACCCTGTCCACGGCCGTGAAAGCTTCGTCAATCGTGCGCGTGATGACGGCCGATGCGGGCAGCGCGCGCAAGCTTAAAGGCCTCGAGATTCTCGATGGCCGCGGTTTTTGGCGCGAAACCGTCGCAGGCATTGAACACGGCGTGAGCGCGCCCTCGTTCTTCCAGGTGAACACGCCTCAGGCCGATAAGCTGGTGCAGCTTGCCCTTGACGGCCTCGAGCTCGATGAAGATTGCGTTGCGGCCGACCTGTTCTGCGGCGTGGGCACCTTCACTATTCCGCTCGCGAAGCGCTGCGGCGGCGTGTACGCCGTGGAGTCGTATGGCTCGAGCGTGCGCAATTTGCGCCACACCGTTGAGCAGGAAAACGTCGATGTCGAGGTTATTGGCGGCGACGCGACGCGTGAGCTGCCCGAACTCGGTGAGCTTGACGCGCTCATCGTCGATCCGCCCCGAAGTGGCCTCGCGAAAGAAATTATCGGCTCCATCGCCGAGGCGGCGCCCTTGCGCGTGGCGTATGTGAGCTGCGACCCAGCTACGTGGGCGCGTGACGTAAAGTTGCTCGAAGCGGCCGGCTTTGAGCTTTTGCAAGCAACGCCTGTCGATATGTTCCCGCAGACCTTCCATGTCGAGACGGTTTCGATTTTCGCGAATAAGAACCAATAGAGCGATTGGTTTTGCTTGGAGTCGCCGCATGAAGCGTTGAAGAGAAGGCGCGCCCGCGCTTGTGTGAACGCTTACACAAGCGCGGGCGTTTTTTTGCATATATTGTTCCGCTAAAAGGCTTGTTTTAACCATGGACAATCAGATTCGTCGTGTCCCTGCTCGCTGTGCTGCTCGCTGGCGCTCGCCTTCGCGTGCTCGAGCGTCCGCCCCTTTTTCAGGTTCGAGGCGTTTTCGTGCTGGAATTCCATCGAGTTCATGAGCAATTTTTATGGCGCAGGCCTGCAAAAAGCCATTGAGCGGTATCATACAAAAGCTTATGTGCTGCCGAACGCGGCAAAAGAGGCGCCGCTTGCAGCAACGATGCTTCGACTTCGCGCCGATTACCGGCGCCAGACGCAGTTTCAACGCACGATAAAGAAGGAGTTATCGACTATGGCACTGTATACCCCCGAGTATCAGCCCAACGGCAAGGAAATCGCCGTCATCAAAACCTCCAAAGGCGACATTCGAGTTCAGCTCGCCGGCGACGACGCCCCCATCCACGTGGGCAACTTCGTTGAGCTCGCTCGCAAGGGCTTCTACGACAACCTCAAGTTCCATCGCTATGTTCCCGGCTTCGTCATTCAGGGCGGCTGCCCCAACACCCGCGACCTCGATTCCGCGCAGGTTATCGAAGCTGCCGGCAACCCGTGGGCTGGCCTTGGCACGGGTGGCCCGGGCTACTGCATCAAGCAGGAGTACACCACCAACCCGAACAACTCCCACGAAGACGGCGCACTGGCCATGGCTCGCAGCGCGAACCCCGATTCTGCGGGCTCCCAGTTCTATCTGTGCTTGGGTCCCCAGCATAATCTCGACTCTGGCTACACCGTGTTCGGCCAGACTGTCGAAGGTAAAGATGTCATCGGCGAGCTTCGCGTGGGCGATGTCATTGAAACTATCGAAATCGAAAACGCCGACTAGCCACAAGCTTTCACGCGTATTCAAGGAAGACAGGAATTCATGGACAACCAATACGTAGCCCAGGCGCAAGCCGCATACCAGGCACGCGACTTTCAGGCCGCAAGCCAGGCATACGTCCAGCTGCTCCAAGACCCCAGCGTGCCGAAGGGCCCGGGCGATTTGGGGTATCTGTACCATCAGCTGGGCAACTGCTTGCTGCAGCTGAAAGATTTCGATTCGGCTATCGAGTCGTACACTCAGGCGACCGCCGATTCCGCTTACGATGCCGTGGGCGCGGTGAATTGCAACTTGGGCAAAGCGTACGTTTTCAAGCACGATTACGAAAACGCCGTGTCTCATTTTGAAATCGCCACCTCCGATGCCAAATACGACACTCCTTACAAGGCCTATTTGGGCATGGGCAATGCGCTTTTGAAGCTTGGCAAAAACGCCGAAGCCGGCGTCGCATTCCGCGAGGCTGCACTCGATTCGCGCAACCCCGATCCGAGCAAGGCGCTGCTCAACCTGGGCGTATGCTTCATGGCCCTCAATCGTCCGGCCGATGCCGTGGCATCATATGAAAGCGCGCTGCAGTTCGACATGGATGCCGCAACGCGCAATAAGATGTACGCGAACCTCGGTCAGGCCTACGTTGCTCTGGGCCAAATGCAGAAGGCCATGAGCGCGTTCGAGTCGGCTCTCGCCGACAAAACATACTTCCTGAGCGAGTCGGCGAGCGTCGACTATGCCCAGGCTGCCAAGTGCATGGCGACGGGCACCATCGCGATGCCCGCCATTGGCCAGCAGGCAGCGCCCGCACCCGCGGCTGCGCCCAACGACGGCAACGACATGTCGGGCCTCGACGTTCCGGCCGATGGCGTGCCCACGCAAGACGACGCCTATCCGGTGGAAGCGTACGCCGACCCGCAGTACTATCCGGCCGAGGCCTATGGCTATGAGCCGGTCGATAACTACAATTCGGGCGACGAGCGTTTCTTCAATGCGAGCGACGAAGAGCTCGAGCGCTATTCGAAGGGCATTGCGCGCCAAGATCGCAAGCGCCGCAACGTCGGCCTGAAAATCCTGGTCGCGTTCTTCGTGCTCCTGCTGCTCGCTGCCGGCGCAGGCGTGTTCCTGTATACGCAGGGCTACGGCTATCCCACGCAGGAAAGCGTGGTGAAGGGCCTGTTTGCCGATACCGAGAACGCCTCGAGCTATTTCGTTTCGTCGATGAGCTCCGATAAGGTTGACGATGCCATGCGCGGCGTCGTGTCCGATTCCGATGTCGCCATCGACGGCATGGACAAATCCATGTCAAACTCCACGGTGTACGTGACGGCATCCACGCCCGAGGGCGGGGAAGTGTCCTACACTGTTTCCATGGTGCGCGATATGCTTGGCTGGAAGGTTTCCGGCGTACAAATGACGTTCGCCTCCCAGCAGTCGTAAATGCTGCAACGCCTGGGTAGCCAGGTTGCAATAAAGCGCGTCGCCTTTGTGCGACGTGCCTGTTAGAAAGCCGTTTTTTCTTTAAGAAAGGGAACAATCATGGCAATTGAAAAGACCTACTCCATGCTCAAGCCCGACGCTGTGCGCAATCATCATATCGGCGAGATCGTGAGCCGCATCGAGCGCGCCGGCCTCGTTATCGAACGCATGGAGCTGGCCAATGTTACCCCCGAGCAGGCTGCTGCGAACTACGCTGAGCACGAGGGCAAGCCCTTCTACAACGGCCTCATCGAGTACATCACCAGCGGCCCGGTTGTGAAGATGGTTGTCTCCGGCGAAGGCGCTGTCAAGAAGATGCGCACCCTCATGGGCGCCACCAACCCGGCAGAAGCTGCCCCCGGCACGATTCGTGGTGACTTTGGTCTCATTATGGACGAAAATGTTATTCACGGCTCCGACTCGCCCGAGTCTGCCGAGCGTGAAATCGGCATCTTCTTCGGTGCATAAATAATCTACGCTAAGCCTTTCGGGCGAACACGTCGGCAAGCCGCTCGCTTTCATTGTCGGATTGAAGGAGGAGCTTGTGCTCTACCGCATCATTGATGCTGGCGACGTGCCTTCGCTCATTCGGGCTTTCATGGATTCTTACGAACTTGTGGCTCCGGTCGAATGCGACCAGGGCCACATTTTCGATACTATCGATGACCCTAATGACGTGGTGCTTGATTACCCGACCACCATCGCCTCTCCCAAAAAATACTTCTTGCCTCCTCGCGAGGTTCTTTTCAAATTCGACGTGGCTCAAAACGATGTCGACGCGTACGAGCTCGACGTGAAGCCACGCGTTCTTTTCGGCGTTCACCCTTGCGATATGAACGCCATCGAAAAGCTCGATTCCGTTTTTCTTGAAGGGCCGTA
>NZ_CDRRGL010000008.1:0-35888 GCF_977041755.1 Slackia sp. | reverse complement strand
GGATGCCGGGTTGCCGAAATTCGAACGTTTCGCGACGCACGTGTGGGGAATCAACCCTGTGGGTAAAAGCGAACGCGAGCTCGCCGAAGCGGGCCTTTCGGCAATGGAAGCGTGGATGCGTGAACTGGGTGTTGCGATGAATCTCGCGGAGCTGGGCGTGACGGAAGCCGACCTGGACGACGTCGTTGCCGCCACATTCATTATGACCGGCGGTTACAAAACGCTCACTAAGGAAGACGTGCGCAACGTTTTGCTGCAGTGCCTTTAAAGGGCAATGCCTATAAAAGGAGAGGCTGTCTGAAGCAGCGACGCCCCGGCGCGCGGTCAAGTTTAAGCCGCGCGCCACGCAGCATCACCCGCGCAGCGTGGCACGCAGGCGATCGGTGCGAAGCAGCAGGTCAAACGCATCGAGCACGTTTGTTACCACGACATCGGCGCACGTCAAAAGTTTCCCGCATGCGCCTTCTTTCCCCATAATCGCAATCGAAAGCGCAGCTTCGCCGAACATAGCAATGTCGTTGAAGCCATTGCCAATGCACACGCAACCTTCGGCGCCGAGCTCGCGCACAATCGTGACCTTACAGGCGCTCGCATCGTCACGAGCAAACACGCGCACGTCAACCGGAAGGTCGTCGCATTCCGTACGCACTGTACCAAACGTGTCAGCCGTAAGTACGCTGACCTGGGCGAACTCTGCGATTTCTCGAATGCGGCTCGCAACGCCTTCAATAAGACGCCCGTCGACGGCAATAGTTCCGTTGTAGTCGCACACCACGTGGCGAATCCCGAACGTGCCACGTCCGGGGATGTCGATTTCCAACATAGGGCAGGGCTCCTTTCGATCACGGCCTCGAATGCCTATCGCTTTTCTAAACATGCCGAGCTCAAAGCCGATCCGACTTGCGATGCCCGTTAAAAACGGCGCAGCATTCCAAGCATGTCCGATTTCCGCAGATTTTGGCAGAAAATTGCGGTTGTGAACGATATGAATTGCCTCCTTAAAAGAAGCGATTCGTAAAACACCAGGTCAGAAGTAAGTCGATACAATAGGTTTTTGTTAAAGGGCCTTCAAACCTCTTTTAAATCGTTCACAACCGCAATTCTCTGCCAGAAAAGTCGAAATCGGGACACGATTTCGGCGAGGACACAAAGAAGAAGGCGATCGGGAAAGTACAGCGGGGAAGAGCTATGCTGCGCGCCCGTAGGCCACACGCAGCGTGCAGCACAAGACGCAAGCGAAGCGCGACAAGCGACAAAATCCAAGTCACAAACAACAGGGGCCAGGCAACAAACCGCAAAGCAGCAAACCGCCAAGAAGCGAGCAGCACTCGAGGCAACGCACGAATACCGACCCGCAGCAGCCCGCATCGGCTCGGCCCAATCCAAGACAAAAACTAAGCCACACTTGCCCTTCTCGCCCAAACCTGCCCGACCACTTCGGCCGCCCTGGCCTGAATCAGCCTTGCGCGCCGGACCGTATCGGCCTGCATTGATTCGCGGCAGCCAATAATCGCCCGCGCCAATGAAGCACTTCTAATCCAACACCGGCGAAACCCTTTCATTCAACTCCGATGAATCGCTCGTTCCCATGGTCGGCAAAAGGCCCATATCCGAAGACACGATTCCAAGCTCTCGCCAAAGCCTCTCTTGTTTGAGGCGGAAATCGCCTGGCAGGCGCACCCTTTTCCCGAGGATTCGTGCAATGCCCTGCGCCGCCTCATCAAACAACGAAGCCCGACGCAGATGCTCGGCGGTCAAATTGACGCTCGTAACATCCATGGATTCAAGCGCTATACGTCGCATCGAGTCGTTCGCAAGCAGGCGCTCCGCGGAGTGAAATTCCGCGCTGTCGTATTCAACATCGAGTCGTACGGCAGGCCAATACAAATCACAGCGCAGCGACGAACGCCCCGTCGCGGTCACATTTTTCGGAAGCGGCATTTCCGCATTCATTGTGGGGTGCGGCAAACCATAGCCGCCGAGCGAATAGGGAAGGCACAACAGCATGGCAAGGTCACTTTCGCGCGGCGAAGCAGAGCCGGCAAGAATGAGGGGAAGCGCTCGACGAGCTTTCTTTACGCCTTTGAACTGGGGTGACTTCTCGATGAATGACGCAAGGACACCGGGAGAAGTGAGCGGGGTCGCATCGTATTGAGCTAATCCGAAGGTTGAAGCGCGGCGGTACGTTCCGCAAAGCTCAAAACCAAGCGCTATGAGCCGTTCAAGGGAGAGCACGCTTGCCATTTCGCAAAACGCCATTTCCGGCGTACTTACGTACAGGCCGTCTTCGATTCGCATGAATGACCGCGGATGAAACGGCCCCTTGCGAACCGAGGTTTCGATTCCGCCTCCCGCGCGTCGAAGGCGTGCGTGCGCCACGGTCGTGTGAATCGGCGACCCATCCGAAAAGAAGCGATCCCTTACGGCTGGCGCGAGCTCAGGCGTGACAGCCGATTCGAGGAATTTGACGGCAGCTTTTGTATCGCGCTCCAGCGTGCGACGATAATCCCGCGCATCCTGGAACGCGAAAGACACGCTTTGGTTGGCAGCAGTTACGCCCTGGCTGGCGGCCGGCATGTTCGGCGTGACATGAATGCGTTGGTCGGGAGACATGTCTCGGTCAATGGGCGCGTTCCAATCAACGCGCGCGCAACGGTTACCGCCGGCGACAACGCTGTCCCAGATGCGCAAAGCACTTTGCTTTCCGAGCACAACAGCCATGGCGGCCTCTTCCTCCGGCGATTTCGTAATACACCAGATGCAGCTTCGGCGACAACGACGTTTCTGCGATGGCGACGTCTTCCGAAATAGTGGCGTCGTCTTCCGTAATGGCAACGTCTTCCGTGATGACGGCATCTTCCGTAATGCCGGCGTCTTCCGCATCTAGGGATTATGCGATGCACTCTATCATGAACGTGTCCGTTTCTTTCCCGTTTTGGCACAAATTTGCGGTTGTGAACGATGGTTTTTTCGGAATACAAAAAGAGCTCTACAAAAGACCAGGTCAGAAGCATGGCGATTCTCAAACCGTTCAGAAAAGCCCTTCAGCGTGACGAAAAATCGTTCACAACCGCAAATTTGTGCCAGAATCACCAAAATCGGGACACGTTTTCGACGAGACCGAGACGCGATCTTCGAAAACCCGCTCGCCACCCGCTCCCAATGCACGCTTGGAGCGACGCCGCGAAATCGGCGCGATCCAAGCGAAAATGGCGCACCCCCCCCCCAAAAAAAAAGAAAATAATTGGAAGCCCCAACTAAAAGAGGATTACCTAATCGTCCGCTTGAAGAGCCCGCATGGATGGGCAGAGCAGCATCGGCGCCAAAAACATTGCAAACCTACGGCTTCGTTGCACTTTCATCGGAAAATGACCCATTTGCACAGGCAGAAGCCCCAAATACCCTGCATCGCCATGGTAATGAATTTACCGACCATCTCAGGGCAACCGAACGACGCAGCCGCCCAGCCTATGAACCAGGTGCCGAACAGGAAGTTCCAAACGTACAGGGCGACAAACAGCGCCACACTACGCCAGAAGTTGCTCGACGCCTTGAACGTGATATTGCGGTTCATAAGGAAATTGAATGAACCTGAACACGCGACGGCAATGCCGTTCGCAACGCCCGTCGGCAACGCGAGCTGAGCCAAGGCAAACACGCCGAACTCGACGAATGTCTGCATGATAGACACGCCGTAATACATAAACGCCTGGCGAATGCCACGAGCGAGAGGCGACCAATCGGTCCGTCTTTTGGCGTCATCGCGCTGCTGCGAGAATGGCTCTGCCGGCACTTTGGCGGCGTTATCCGACCCCTCGCCAAAGCCAGCCCGCTCACGAGCAGCGTTGGTTCGCGCCCAACCGCAAGAAGCTGGATCATTGCCAACGCAGCTCAGTCTCTCGACACCAAGCTGCTCTGCGGCAACACCAGCCCGCGCCCAAGAGGTAGGCCGTCCCGCGGCGATGTCGGTTTGTTCTGCAACGGCATCAGCTCGTTCCCCACCGACGTGCGTTCGTCTGTCGCCAATGCAAATTTTCCGCTCACTCCCAGCCCTTCTTTCGTCGGCGCATAATCGCCCGACACCGACACAATCCCGGTCGCCATCAATAGGGGCTTGTTTCTTGGAGATATATGCCTGCACATTTTCCATAGGCGCGATTCTAAAACTCACACGCAAACCCCGTCGAAACGTTACCTTTTCGTTGCGGCCGGGAAGGAGGTGCCGCGTGAACCGCGCGATCCGACGTCAGCAATGGCCCTGCCTCAATTCTAGCTTCTGTCCGCTCCTTACCCCAACGCCACATCGAGCGCCATCATCACGCTGAAGCCTACGGCGAAAAACACTGTGCCTAAATTTGAATGTCTACCCTGAGAAACTTCAGGCATAAGCTCCTCAACCACGACATAGAGCATGGCGCCCGCCGCAAAGCTCAACAGGTACGGAAGCGCCGCAATCACAAGCTGCGAAGCCAAAATCGTGAGAACTGCGCCGATAGGCTCAACGGCGCCCGAAAGAACGCCGCCCGCAAACGCCTTGCGCCGACTTGTGCCTTCAGCCCGCAACGGCATCGATATAATCGCGCCTTCTGGGAAATTCTGAATGGCGATGCCAAGCGACAAAACCAGTGCGCTCGCCGCCGTGATCTGCATATTTCCCGCAAGAAAGCCCGCGTATATAACGCCAACCGCCATTCCTTCGGGAATGTTGTGCAAGGTTACCGCCAAAACCATCATCGTCGTGCGGCTTAGCGTGCTTTTCGGCCCCTCCGATTGATCGCTGCCCACATGCAAGTGGGGAATCAGATGGTCGAGAATAAGCAGGAACAGCACACCAGCCCAAAACCCCGCAAGCGCCGGGAAGAACGACCACCTTCCCATGGATGTCGACTGTTCGATGGCGGGAATAAGCAGGCTCCAAATCGACGCCGCAACCATAACCCCAGCAGCAAATCCCGCAAGAGAGCGCTGCACCAAATTCCCAAGCGGCATCTTCATGAAGAACACGCAAGCAGCACCGAGCGTCGTGCCTAAAAAAGGAATCAGAATTCCGAGAACCGTTTCTATTTGGCTCACCTCCGTTTCGGCTGTTGAACGATTGTGTCTTCGATATATGACCCCGTCTTCCGTCAAGCAGCACACGGCACGGCGGAATAATTGAAAACGAAGAAAACGCCCTTCGTGTACGCCGCAATTCCAAAGCGAAAAACGCGGAAGCAATCGGTGAATTCAGGTAACCTCATTGTTGTTAGTATAGTCTAACTTTAACATGGGGGCAGCTGGCGAATCACAAGAAAACACGCCCCTTGATCGCGCGCTCAATCGCCGGCGAGCTCGCTCCAAAGAAACGACGAGCGCAAGACCGCACGCAGCGTATTTGTGTACTACAGTCAACGCAGTTGAAGGGCGCGCGCCCGTTGATTATCTGAACCCCAGGGGGCCTGGCGCCCAAAACGCCGAAGATGACGTAACGTCATATCCCAGAGCTTGAAATGGGCAAAAACTGCGGCAGCATCACGTCACTTTGGCCGCGAGCCGCAACGGACGCAGACCGTGGCGAACGCGAGGCGTCCGCCGAAGATACCAGTTCCGTACGCGCCATCGGGACGTGTTGGGCAACGCCGCTTCGCGAGGGCGACTTGCTCATAGCTACGGTGCTCGTACATAGCCGCGTTGCTCGCGTAAGCCATCGTGTTCATGTATGGCTGCCGACGGGCGCAAACCGATTGGCGCACACAAAAACAGGGGGGAAACATGGGCGAACAAGGCACTCGAGGCCTCATGACGGTAGGCGAGTTGGCATCGCGCGTGGGCGTGACCGTGCGCACCATTCAATACTACGACCAGCGCGGATTGCTCCATCCCACCTGCAAAGGCGAGCAAAACCTGCGCCTGTACTCGCCGGCCGACGAGGAACGCCTCAACCGCATCATCACCCTGAAATACCTGGGCTTTTCGCTCTCGCAAATTCAGGAAGGCGAGGGAAGCGACTCGCTGGCAGAATTGACAGACGCACTCGCGCACCGCGAGGCCGAACTTGAGCGCGAAAGCGCGAAAATCCTACGAGACATGAACGTCGTGCAGGGGCTGCGCGCCCACCTTGCAAACCGCGACCAGGCGAACTGGAGCGAGCTCGCCGCCACCGTGGGCGTCGCGCAAGACCGCGAAGACATGCTCTGGTCGGCCATCACCGGCGAGGCGCTTGAGGAATGCCCCATTCCCGAGCTTTCACGCGAAGAAGTAATCTGCTGGCACCAACTCATGGGCGACACCATCGAGGCCATGCACGACGGCGTTTTAGTCACCGACGACCGCGCGAAGGCGTTGGCCATTCGCTTCTCCAGCTTAGGCGGCATGCCCCATGCTCTTGCCGGATTGAAGCGCCTCGCGTGCCAGCGCAGCTCGGGGCCCAAGCAATACGGCCGCGACTTTTACGCCGGCATTCAACGCCGCACGCTCAGCTTCCTGCAAGACGCGCTCGATTGCTCCCACGCCAACGCCAATACGCAGGCGTAACGACACGTTTACGTCAAACGCAGTATTGGCCACGACGTAGCGTCGCCGCCTATCGTCATTCCCCGTCACAATTTCAATCAAAGGGGGAACAATGATCGTATCGTGGATGACCACGAACCGATGCAACCTGAAGTGCGCCCATTGCTACCAAGACGCAGACGAATGCGATAGCAGGGAGCTTTCAACCGAAGAAGCGCGCACGATGATTTCTCAAATCGCACGCGCTGGCTTCAAAATCATGATTTTCAGCGGCGGCGAGCCGCTTATGCGCGACGACATTTTCGAGCTGGTCGCGCACGCGGCGTCGTGCGGCCTGCGCCCGGTGTTCGGCAGCAACGGCACGCTCATCACGCCCGAAATCGCGCGCAAGCTCAAAGAGGCGGGCGCCTGCGCCATGGGCATTAGCATCGACAGCCTCGACGCCGAAAAGCACGACATCTTCCGCGGAGTGCCCGGCGCCCACGCGGCCACGCTTGCGGGCATCGAAGCATGCAAAAGCGTCGGCCTGCCGTTCCAGATCCACACCACCGTGGTCGACAGAAACCGCAACGAGATTTGCGACATCACGCGATTTGCGAAAGAACTCGGCGCGATGAACCATTCGGTCTTCTTCCTGGTGCCCGTCGGCCGCGGCAAAGACATCTCCGATGAAAGCATCGACGTCGAGCAAAACGAGCAGTTGCTCGCCGACATCCTGCGCGCCGGCCACGACGCAGGCATCGAGGTGAAGCCCACGTGCGCACCGCAGTTCATGCGCATTGCAGAACAAATCGGCGTGCAAACACGTTACACGCGCGGCTGCCTGGCGGGCCTGACCTATTGCGTCGTGGGCAGCGAAGGTATTGTGCGCGCATGCGCATACATGACCGAAGACGCCGGCGACGTGCGCAAACAGCCCTTCGACGAAATCTGGCACGAAAGCCCCGTATTCCAGAAACTGCGCACGCAGGCATACAAGGGCGCGTGCGGAACCTGCGACTACAAGGGCGTATGCGGCGGCTGTCGCGCCCGCGCCGCGTACTACCACGACGGCGACATCTTGGGCCAAGACAACTACTGCGCCTGGAGCCGAAAGAACGCGCAGCAAGCCGCGGCCAGCGAACGCCAATAGCGCCACCGAACATAACAAAAGGAGCATACGATGAAGAAAATCGCGCAAGGCACGATTGCGATTTCTTGCGCGCTCGCCATGGGCGTGGGCGCGCTTTCCCTGGCAGGCTGCTCATCGCAGGCTGATTCGAGCGCGTCTGACAACGCGCAAGCGACCGCTTCCGCCTCGCAGGAATCCTATACGTTCACCGACGATCTGGGCCGCGAGGTAACCGTCGCTTCGCACAACCGCGTGGTTGCCGGCATGGGCAGCTTCGCAAATATCTGGGAGCTGGCCGGCGGCACGCTGGTAGGCGCTTCCGACGACGCGTTTTCCGATTACGGCATCACTTCCGACGCGCAGAAAATCGGCGATTTCTCTTCGCTTAACGCCGAATCGATCATCGCGCTGAACCCCGACTTCGTGATTCTCACGGGATCGAGCTCGGGTCGCGGCGGCGGCGTTGCGCAAACCGAGCTCGCCGACACGCTCACCGCGGCGAACATCCCCGTTGCCTACTTCAAAGTGTCCACGTTCGACGATTACCTGCGCATGCTGCGCACGTGCTGCGACATCACGGGCAACGAGCAGGCATTTGCGGAAAACGGCCAGGCGCCGGCAGATAAAATTGAACAGATTCGCGCGAAGGCCGAAGGCAAGCAAGCCGGCAGCGCGGTAGTGCTCACCACGTACTCGGGCGGCACGCGCGTGCAGTCGTCCTCCACGCAAACGGGCGTCATGCTTTCCGAGCTGGGTGCGGAAAATATCGCCGACTCCAACAAGGGCCTGCTTTCCGACTACAGCCTTGAAGCCCTGATCGAGGCCAACCCGACGACAATCTTCCTGCTTCCGATGGGCGACACCGACGAGGCGGCGCAGCAGGCGCTCGAAGACCAAACGACGGCCAACCCCGCATGGGCGCAGCTTGACGCCGTGAAGAACAACCGCGTGATCACGCTCGACCCGAAGCTGTTCCAGTACAAGCCCAACAACAATTGGGACCAGGCGTATCAGTTCCTCTACGACGCGCTGTATAGCGAATAGGCCGACCGGTGCGCAATAACCAAACAACCAACGCGGCGGCCCCGAAGCACGAGGGCCGCCGTTTTCGGGCGATGTTCCTGCTGTCACTGGTGGCGTTGGCCGCCGTGATGTTCGCTAGCCTGTCGTTGGGCTCGTCCGCCATCGGCGCGACCGACGTGGCGGCGTTCGTGGCGGGCAACGCGTCCGACATGGCGAATAACGTGCTGGCGAACGTGCGCGTGCCGCGCGTGCTGGGCGGCGTGCTGGCCGGTGCCGCGCTGGCCGAAGCGGGCGCGCTCATTCAGGCGACGCTCAACAACCCCCTGGCCAGCCCAAACATCATCGGCGTGAATGCTGGGTCGGGTCTGTTCGTGCTGCTGTTCGCCTGCGTCGCTCCCCATGCGCTGGGCATATCGGCGGCAGCGGCGTTTTTAGGCGCGCTCGCCTCGGCGCTGCTCGTGTTCTTCGTGTCGGCGTACGCAGGCGCCTCGCGCTTGACTATCGTGCTCGCAGGCATGGCGCTCACGGCGATTTTCACGGCAGGCATGAACACCGTTCTTATTTTCAACCCCGATGCGTACGTAAATTCGTCGGGCTTTTTGGTGGGAAGCCTCTCGGGTATCATGGTGTCAGAACTTGCCATACCTGGAATCATGATTTGCGCAGGCCTGATTCTAGCCATGGGGCAGGGAACGCGCCTGAACATTCTGTCACTCGGCGATGAGGGGGCACACGCGCTGGGTCTGAACGTGAATTGCACGCGACTTGCGTTGCTTTCGCTCGCAGCGTTGCTGGCGGGCGCGGCGGTGTGCTTCTCGGGGCTCATCGGCTTCGTGGGTCTCATCGTTCCGCACGTGGTGCGCTATGTCGCAGGACACGACAACCGACGCGTGCTGGTGCTCTCGCCAATCATGGGCGCCATTCTGGTATGTGCGTGCGACACCATCGCGCGCACGCTGTTCGCGCCGTTCGAGATTCCCGTGGGCATTTGCATGGCGCTCGTTGGAGGCCCGTTCTTCATCTATTTGATTCTTCGTTCGCGGAAAGGGGAGGTCGATGGGCGAGCTTGATTTCGAGAACGTCGTATTTGGGTACGGCGGAAATACCCTGTTCAACGGCTTTTCCGCATCTTTCGCGAAAGAGCAGATCAGCTGCATCGTTGGACCGAACGGGTGCGGAAAATCAACGCTCGCGAAACTCGCCATGGGGCTTATAAAGCCCGCTTCGGGTCGCGTGCTTATTCAAGGGCGCGACGTTGCGTCGTTGAATCCGCGCGAGAGGGCACGGCGATTGGGCGTGCTCGTGCAGCAGCAAGAAGCGCCCATGATGACGGTGCGCGAGCTGGCGGCGTGCGGAAGGTTTCCGCATCACGGGCCGCTATCTCGACTCGACGAGACCGATGCGCAATGCATTGACGAGACGCTTTCTCTTGCGGGCGTCTACGATTTACGCGACCGACCGTTGCGAAGCCTATCGGGCGGGCAGCGGCAACGGGCGCGCATGGCGATGGTGCTGGCGCAGGACACGCCCGTCGTGTTGCTCGACGAGCCCACATCGTTCATGGATGCGGCGGCGTGTTTCGACATGATGCGCCTCGTTCGCCGAGTGCGCGAGCGTGGCAAAACGGTTATCGCGGTAATCCATGATTTGAACTTGGCGCTTTCGGTGGCCGATGCCGTATTCGTGATGGAACGCGGGCGTTTGGCAGCGCAAGGCGCGCCCGGCGAAGCGGCCGTGCAGAGTGCAATCGAGCAATCATTCGGTGTGCGCCTCGAGCACGTCGAAACGCCGAGCGGCGTTGCATGGGTACCGTTCGAGCGAGAGGATGCCTAGCAACGCTTCGCTCGGCGAAAATTCATGCAGCGCCGCGTGCTGCGCTATTCCGTCGTTAATTTCGCCTTAGCGAGCAGGCAGAATCTCAATCCACTGACCCTCGGGGTCGGCGATGAAATAAAGGCCCATGCGAGGGTTCTCGCGAATAATGCAGCCCATCTTTTCATGAAGCTCGTGGGCGGCGTCAAAGTCGTCCACGACGAAGGCGATATGGGTGTCTTTGCCACCATTCTCGTAGGGCTCAACGCGTCCACGGTTCCAGGTGAGCTCGATTTCGAAGGGCACGCCGTCGTTGCCCATGAACGTATTGGTCCACGAGCCATCGCACGAACCAACGAAAGCACGACCGCCCATCAAAAGGAAAGAGCAGGAGGGGAGACAACCTAAACTGATGGGGCAAGCAAAAACGACATTGGCAAAATGCGCTCGGCGCCCCTTTAAACACCGCCACAAATGCCCACTTCTCTTTCAGCGCGGACAAACGATCGAAACCCGCCATACACCCGCATTCTCATTTTCAGCCCATTTGACTCAAAAAAGACGATTGCCACAGAAGTACCCGTCTCTCAAAAGCAATTATTCTGTTATTATTTTTATGTTTTATACGCATAAGCGTTCTTGAACCGAGGTGACATCATGGCCAAGTTCGAAGCGGGCGAATTCGTCGTTTCGAAACAAGGCGAGACCATGCATGTCATTGGCAAAGTGGCGCGTCTTAATTGGAATTGCGCCGACAGAGGGGGTACCTTGAAAACATGGGGGTACCCTTCTTTTTTTCCTTGAAGTTAATTGAATTGAACTTGGCAAGAAAACCGCGAGGCGCACCGCGTCAGCGCATTGAGCCAATGCTTCGCGTGAATGCAGCGCGGTATTTCGCGAGCCTGGTTTGGAAAACGATTTCCCGTCAAAGCCGTAACGACGGGAATGGACATACAGAACAATTATCGGAAACACGGGAAACAGAAGGGAAGATGCAGAAGACATGAAGACAAGCAATGCAAACAAAGTCATCTCGGTCTTGGTGAGCGTTGCAATGTGCCCCATGATGTTGCCAACCGCAGCATTCGCCGCAGAAAACGACGCGGCGTCGAGCACCTCTTTCTCGGTCGAGCAGGAGCAGCCTGCCAACCAGGCAGAAGGCGAGGACGCGGGCGCAGGCTTATCGAACGACACGCTTGCCGCACAGCCCGAAGCAGCTGGCAACACCGGCGACACAACAGCCAGCGAGAAAACATCGACACCTGCAACCACAACCGAAAAAGCCGAAGCAACTGAAGGCGAAGCACCGACCCCTGCAGCCAAGACTGGCGAAGAGAGCACCAAAGCAGAAGTTGCAGAAGTGAACGGCATGACATATCCCAGCCTGCAGGACGCTATTAACGCTGCGTCGCGCAATGCAACGGTGAAGCTGCTGGCCGATACGAAGGAGAACGTCACAATCTCCACGCCCTACGTCACACTTGATCTGAACGGCTACACCCTCAACGGCGGTACCGAGAAGGGCAAGCCTGCGCTGACCGTTACGGCTCGCGTTACCGTCAAGGACAGCAGCGAGGCCAAGACCGGTACCATCATGCGCGAGGACACCGCAGAGAACTCCGGCGTTTCTTCCCACTACGTCATCGACGTTCAGGGTGGCAATAGCGGCTGGCTGTTCTTCCAGAGCGGTAACGTCAAGAACGATAGCGGCGCAGGCGGAACGAAGGGCGCGTCCCTTGTTCGTGTTGGCGACGACAGCAAGCCCGGCGTACCAGGCCTGACCATTAGCGGCGGTACCTTCACGCAGGACAACTTCATCGTCCTTAAGTGTGACTACGGCAACCTTTACGTTAAGGGCGGCGAGATCAACTCCGCGAACAGCTACGCGGTTCAGAACTGGAAGAACGCCACCATCAAGGACAACGCGGTCATCAACGGCAAGGTCTCTACGTGGACGTACGGCGGAGGCGGCTCTGACCTTCAGATCCAGGGCGGCACCGTCAACGACAATGTTGAGTCAGTGACTTACGACGGCGTCGAGGGCAAACCGGCGAAGGTGTCCATCACGGGCGGCACCGTCAATGGCACGCTGAACACGGTTGACTACAGCACGGGTACCACTTCCAACGACCCTACAAAGGCGACGATCGAGGTCACGGGCGGTACGTTCAGCACCGATCCGTCCCGCTATCTGATCGAAGGCTCTGCGGCTACCCCGAACGGTGACGGCACCTTCGGCGTGGCAAAAGCTTACCTTGCGCAGGTTGGCGAAAATGGCTACTACACCATGGACGAAGCGTTCAAGGCGCAGACCGCAAGTGGCGAAGCCATCACCTTGCTGCGCGACTACACTACGGGCAGCACGTTCAACTCCGGAAGCATCGCTCGTGTGGTTGACCTGAATGGCCACACCTGGACGTGTACCGGAACCGATGCAAACTCTGCGGCGTTCGAAATCAATTATTCCGATGCATCGCTTACAGTGAAAAACGGCAAGATCGTGAGCTCGCAGCTCATCGGCTTGATTCCGTCTGCTATGGGCGGCACCATCAAGTACGATAATTCCGCTCTTACCTTCGAGGGCGTTGAGGCGTCTACCACCGCTACGAGCGGCGTCGAAACGAATGGCAACAACACGAACGACACCGTTGTCCTGAAGAACAGCACGCTTAACGTTCCCAATGGCTTTGGCATTTACTTCCCCAGCAGCGGAACGCTGACCATCGATAACTCCACGATCAACGCGAAGACGATGGGCGCGCAGGTGTGCTCTGGCAACCTGAACGTTAACGCCGGCAGCACGATTACCGTGTCGGGCGACCCGGTTGCAAAGACCGAGAACGACGGCGCTATCCAGGACGGCGCGGCAATTTCTATCGTCAACCGTCCCGGCTACAAGGGCCTTGGCCAAATCGCTATCACCGGCGGCATCTTCACGGCTAAGGATGCCAACGCGGCAATCAAGGCCTACACTTGGGATTCCTCGACCAAACAGGAGTCGGCTTTCGACAACTCCGCTAAGACAGTCGCTGTTTCCGGCGGCACGTTCTCGTCTGCCGTCTCCGCCGACCTGTGTGCGGAAGGCTGTACTCCCATCGCAAATACCGACGGTACGCATGGCGTCGCCTCTGGCGTAGCGTATGTTGCAGGGAAGGGGTTTGACACCCTGCAGGCCGCCATCGACGCAGCCCAGGACGGCGAGACCGTCACGTTACTGACGGATGCCGCCGAAGACGTGGCAATCAACAAGAGCGTCACCCTCGATCTGCACGGCAAGACGCTGACGAATACGAACGCCGGCAAGGCCACGGTCTCCGTGCAGGGTGGCACCGTTACCGTGAAGAACGGCAATGTTGTGGGCGGCACCGGCTACTACAACATTGAGGTCACGAAGGACAGCAACGCCAACCTGACGCTGGTGGATGTGACCGCTACGGCGGGCAACACTGGCTCCTCCATGATTGACAACTGGGGCACCCTGACCATCGAGAGCGGTTCGTATTCGGGCGGTCTGAACGTTGTGAAGAGCGAGGAAGACTCAACGCTCACCATCAACGGTGGCAAGTTCGAGCTGAGCTATGCAACGAATGGTTATACGGGCGTTGTTTTCGCCTACGGCAACACGACGATCACTGGCGGCGAGTTTATCCAGAGTCTGACCACCACAGGACGGTGGAACCACCCGCAGGTTGTCGCGACTGGTGTTGTGGAAGGCCATACCGCTATCACGCGGGTTGCCGGCGGCCACTTCGTCAACAAGATGTCTAGGGAGAACATTTTCCGCGGTGTCGGCAAGGGCACTTCTGACAACTTCGAGATCTCCGGCGGTACGTTTAATAAGAGCATTTCCGAAGACTACTGCGCCGATGGCTTCATTCCCACCAAGAACGCGGATGGCACCTATGGCGTCAAGGAAGGCAGCTATGTTGCCCAGGTCGGCAGCAAGAAGTACGAGACGCTGGCCGATGCGATTCGTCTGAATGCAAAGGGCAAAACCATTACCCTACTGACGGATGTCGAGCAGAACACCCAACTGGCCATCAGCAAGGACATCACGCTGGATCTGAACGGCAAGACCATCAAGAACACGAAAGACATCTGGGGCGATAATGCCAACGCCATTCTGTCCATCACAAATGGCGCCAAGGTGACCATCACTGGCGACGGCACCATAGATGCCAAGGAGAACGACTGCTACACCATCAACGTAGTGAAGGGCGACCTGACCATCGAAAACGGCACCTTCTACGGTAACGTCAGCGTGGTTCAGGTGGAGGAGGGCACCTTGTCCGTCAAGGGCGGCACCTTCGATCTGCACCAGAAGTGGGAAGGCAGCAGCAAGTATCTGTTCAACTGCATCGATGATGCGTATGCGGGCGGCAGTGCGAATGTCACCATCAGCGGCGGTACGTTCGTCGGCTTCGACCCCAGCGTCTCCCCCGAGGGCGAAGACACCAGCTACCTGGCTCCCGGTTACGCTCCTACCGACAACGGCGACGGTACGTACGGCGTCAAGCTTGCCGAAGGCGCGTACCTGCTGCAGGATTACCGCAGCGGCGACCAGGCCACTTGGACGTATCCGGCCCAGGAAGGTATGGCGTTTGCTGGCTGGTACAAGGACGCTGCGTTCACGGCTCCTTGCACCGCAAACGATGTTGAAGGCGCGGCCTATGCCAAGTTTGTCAACATCACCGATTTGCTGAAGTATAAGGGTCGTTCGTTGAGAATGGACAAGGGCGATCCCAGTGAGACCACTTATCTGCGTTTCGGCTACACCAAGGCCATCCCCGAAGGTGCAACGTATATAGAGAACGGCTGGTACTACAAGAGGCTCAGCGCGCCCACTGGTGACGACATCCGCTTCGCTGCATACAATAATGCCTTGAACGACGATGGCACCATCACAGCGAACTTGGTATTCAATAATGTAAAGGCGCGCCTCTACACCGCTAACTTCATTGAGAAGGCATTCGTGAAATACATGACCAGCGATGGAACTACCGTTGAAGCCGTCGAGAGCACGTACCATTCGGCTTCGGTAAGCGAAACCGCAGATGCAATTCTTGCGCACCCCATGGCAAGCAAAGCCGAGAAGAATTATGCTACGAGCATCAAATCTGCAATCCAGTAGAGAGTTGAAGAATATGCTAAAGAAATACGAGAGTCCCGAGATGGATACCATCGAGCTGGAGAATCGCGACGTTATTGTCTCCTCTGACCTTGATGGCGACAGCGGTCGTGACCCGGGCGATTATGAATAATCGTCTAATAATCGCAAAGCTCTGCTAGACCTGTCCTGCAGAGCTTTGCAGTATCTCAATGTACCGAGATTGACTCGAAGGGCGGGCGGTTTGCGCCTGCCCTTCGTTTGCTTACGAATGTCCAGTGATTGAACGAAGGGCAAGCGAACCTATGGATACGCGAAAACGCAATGTGCTTATTGGCATGAGCGCAGCAATTTTAGTTGCAGTCGTAGCGCTTGTCGCATTTACGGCAACGAGCGGCTCGAACCAAGACGAAGCTACATCGGACAACGCCGCCGCGGTCGCCGCCGACGCAACTGCGAAAGGCTCAGGCACGATACCTTCTTCGGGCGACGGCACTGCCAGCAACCAAGTGGATGCATCGGAAGTGTTCGAAGATTCCCCCAGCTCCACAGGGAACAGCTCAACCGCTGGCACGTCAAATTCCGGTGGCGAAACCTCGAGCATAAGCGGCTCTAGCTCGACCTCGGGCGGTCAAACCGACGGTTCCGCCTCGAGCAACCAATCGGGCAACACCTCGAACTCGGGCAACGGCGGCTCTGCAGGAAACAATAATTCCGCCAACAACGAGCCGACCGGCGGTGCCGACCCCGGTGTTAAAACGGAAGCCGACGGCTCCACGTGGACGGGCTACTACTAAGCCGCCCGTTCTTTTCGCGCGCAACGTGCAACGCCAACACAACCAAACGCGTCCAGAATTCATCCTGGACGCGTTTTCTTTTTAATCGCATTTTTCTTGGGCGCCCTCGCCTCGGCCAGGCATCTGCTCAGCTGGTTCGTTGGCCATCCGCTTTCTAGCCCCTCACTTCGGCCATCGGCATTTTCCGTTTCTCGCCCTTCTCTTCTACATCCTGGTAACCCCGAGGCGCTCGAGCAAATCGAGGTCCGCCTGCGCGCCGCGCATATCACCGGCAAGTTCCTTCACGTTCACATTGCGCGCGAGGCCCTTGCGAATATTGCCCCCACCTGGTAGAAGCATGCAGCCGGCGCAAGCCACGCATACTTGCGCCGGCGCCCAGTGCACGCGCCCGCCCTCGTACAGGTAGCGCACCAGCGCCACGGGGTTGCGGAAGCTATGCAACACGATGCGAGTCGAGCGCGCGCCGCGTTCCACCTTACGGCCCATGTTTCCTTTCTGCATGATGTAGAGCAATAAATCATCAACAAGCCGCGCATCGGCATCATCAAACCACGTTGCCGACGTCTGCAGCCCCAGATAAGTACGGCAAAGCGACGTCGTCGTAACGGCAAGCTTTTCCATGCCGACCTGTTGCGTCACATGCCGGAATTCGCTTTCCCAAAACCCATCGCGAAGGACGCCTCGACTACCGTGAAGAACGGCAACGTTATCGGCGGCACGGGCTACTACACCATCCAGAACAATGGCACAGCCACGCTCGAAGATGTCACGGCTACGGCGGGCAACACGGACTCCTCTATGCTCGACAACTGGGGCGCGCTGACCATCGAGAGCGGTTCGCACTCGGGTGGCTTGAACGTTGTTATGAGCGAGGAAGGCACGACGCTTACCATCAACGGTGGCAAGTTCGAGCTGAGCTACGCGTCGCCGCAAGGCTACACTGGTGCTATTTTCAATTATGGTAATGCGGCGATTACCGGTGGAGAGTTTATTTGCAGCGCGTCTTATGTCAAATGGGCTCATCCTCAATGTGTTGCAACTGGCGTAGTTGACGGCTATACGTCCTCCACGAAGATTACGGGCGGCACGTTTACCAATACGTTCAAGGATACGGCCCAGAACATATTCCATGGTGTTGGCAAAGCTACCAGCGATAATTTCGAGGTCTCAGGCGGCACGTTTAATAAGAGCATTTCCGAAGGCTACTGCGCCGATGGCTTCATCCCCACCAAGAACGCGGATGGCACCTATGGCGTCAAGGAAGGCTACTATGTTGCCCAGGTCGGCAGCAAGAAGTACGAGACGCTGGCCGATGCGATCCGTCCGGCCGCAAAGGGCAAGACCATCCAGCTGCTGACCGACACCACTGGGAACATCACCATCGCTGCGAACAAGCAGATTACGCTCGACCTGAACAGCCACACTCTTAACGGTAGCACGGGCACCGCGAAAGCGACCATCCTGAACAAGGGCAACGTGACCATCACCGACACGAGCGCCGACAAGACCGGCACCATCAAGCGTGATGATCAGGACATCGAGGGCGAGACCAGCTATTACGTTATCCATAACATCGGCACAATGGTTATTGACCAGGCGAATGTTATGAACAACTCTGGCTACTGGCGTCGCAGATGTGATTCTTGCGCATCCTATGGCAAGCAAGGCCGGAAAAGATTAAGCTACGCAAATCAAAGCCGCGGTCTAGAAGAGGAGCAAAAGAAATGCTAAAGAAATACGAGAGCCCCGAGCTGGATGTCATCGAGTTGGAAGACCGCGACGTTATTGTTGCGTCTGGCGTGTCTGGCGGCATTAGCGGTCCAGGCGGTATTGAGTCGGGCGATGGGGAAGACGTCTGGGAGTAATCCTTATAGCGTTATGCTGTATCGGACGAGGGCTTGCTAGAGTACTTAGCATTTCCGGACATTTAGTCGCTAGATAACTCGAAGGGCGGGCGGTTTGCGTCCGCCCTTCATTTGTTTGCGGATTTCCACTGATTGAACGAAGGGTTACCAAATCTATGGATACGCGAAAACGTAATGTACTTATCGGCGCGGGCGCGGCGATTGTAGTTGTCGTTGTGATTCTCGTCGTTTTGATGGTGTCGGGCGGCTCGAGCCAAGATGAGGCGGCGTCGAAAACGGACAGCGCTGTTGCAATTGCCTCCGACGCATCTTCTAAGGACGTAGGCGCAATGCATGCGTCGGGCGACGGCACGGCCGACAACGAGGTTGATGCGTCCGAGGTGTATGGGGATTCCCCTGATGCCGCGACGGGCGAGTCCTCCGCTGGCACGTCGACTTCTGGCGGCGACGCTCCGAGCGTGAGCGGCTCTGGCTCCACTCCGGACAACCAGCCGGGCGGCTCGAACGCAGGCAGTGATAATTCCTCTGAGAAGGGTCCGGGCGATTCTGCCGGCAGCGACCCGACTGGTGGCGCCGATCCCGGCGTCAAAACTGAGCCCGACGGCTCAAAGTGGACGGGTTACTACTAAGCCACCTATCCTTCTCGCGCCTACTGCTCGGCAGCGGAACAACCGAAGCGGGTTCCAGGACGATTCCCGGAACCCGCTTTTTTTAGCATCCTTCATTTTTGTCGGCTGCAATTTTCCCGGTTCTCGTTTTGGGCGGCGGTCATTTTAAGGTCATCGTTTCGGGTTGCTGTTCGTTTCCCAGCAATCAATTTCGCAGACGCTTTCCCAACCTTCGTCAAAAGCGGCGGTCGCTTTCTCAGGCCTTCGTTTTCCTACATCCTGGTAACCTCAAGGCGTTTGAGCAGGTCGATGTCTTCTTGCGCGCTATGTGCGTCGGCGACGAGCTCGCTCATGCTCGCGTTGCGCGAGAGTCCCTTGCGGATAACGTGTCCCACTTGATAGAGGCACGCTGCCGGAGCAAGCCACGCGTGCTTGCGCGCTGGCGCCCAATGAGCGCGTCCGCCCTCGTAAAGATAGCGAACCAAGGCCGCGGGGCTGCGGAAGTTGTGCAGCACCGTGCGGGTTGCCCGCGCGCCGCGCTCCATCTTGCGCCCCATGTTCCCCCGCTGCATGATGTAGAGCAGAAGGTCGCTCGCAAGCTGCGCGTCGGCTTCGCCAAACCACGTTGCCGATGTCTGAAGCCCCAGGTAGGTACGGCAAAGCCACGTTGTGGTGACCGCCAGCTTCTCCATGCCGATCTGCTGCGCCGCATGTTGAAAGCCGCGCTCCCAAAGCTCGTCGGTCAAGTGCGCGTCAACGAACATCTGCCAATCCAGAATCTGGCGAAGCCCCAGACCCGAACCTAGATGCTGGTTGACATGCGCGAGCAACACCAGGCCGTTCTCGAGCGGCGGCAACACGGGCACGCTAAAGCCTGCGACATCGGTCCATTCGGCGCGCGGAATGGCGTCGTAAATAGCCTGGTCAAGGAAATGTGCCTGCTGCTTGTTGGTGCATGTGCTGAAATACCGATGCAGCTCGATTTCGGGACAGCCCGCCTTCTCGAAGCCCGCGTGGCGCGGATTGATTTCAAGTTCAATATCGTTATCCCAGCCCAAGCGCTCCATGAGCGAAAATGCTTGCTCGAAGTGGTCAGGCGGCACGATGAGGTCGATATCGCCCATGCTGCGGCTGTTTGGCTGCGGGTAATGCGCCGCAGCCGCAGCGCCCTTCAGCACGACAACGGGAATACCCGCCGCTCGAAATTCTGCGAGCACATCATCTTGCGCCATCATGAGGCTATACCAGCTCGACAGGTTTTTCCCAGCGAGCGCGAGATATTCAGCCTGGTCGGCGGGATTGAGCGAAAGAGACTCAACGGCGTGCGCCGGATAGCCGATAACCGATTGCGCTACCAGCTCAGCGCGCACGGCCGGCCACAAACCATCGGGAATCGCAAGGGCGGGTTCGGTAGCGCACGCTATCGTGGGCGCGGAATCGAACGTTACCGCTGGGTCATGTTCGCGTCCAGGCCCCAATGCAAGTCCAGGCTCCAATTCAAGCGCAGAATTGCCCCCGTCCGCAGCTGAAACCGCAGCCGGCATTTCGCCCACAGGATGCTGCATGCCACTCTCGGCAGCGATAATCTTGATTGCGTACTCTTCGGCAGCAGAAAGCTCCACGGGCACTTCCTCTCGCTGCTCGTTGCAGCATGCGTGACAACAGTGGAAATCGCTTGCGCGCTTGGCGGCCAAGCGCGCGCACGTTCAGTGCGCTTTATAATAAAACAACGACGGTCGCGCCGCGCAAAATGCCCGAAAACGGTGCAATAAACGCAATGCCATGATTTCCGCCGCCATATCACGCTCGCCGCCTTCCTTCCAAGGAGCAAAGCCTATGTTCTGCATCCAAATTGCCGAGGTTCTTATCGCCATCGAAAACCGCTACGCGTTCACCGAGCGGCTTTGCGCGGACTACATAGTCGACACCTCTCCCGATGATTGCGATATTTCGGTAGCGGCAACGCCCAAAGAAATTGCAGCTGAGAATGACGAGAAGAGCTCATTTTCGCCCGCATATTGCGAATCGTTGGCGCTCTACCGCAAAATTTGCACGCGAATGCTCGATTTCAACGCGTTCCTGTTCCATGCGGCGATCATCTCATATGCGGAGCAAGGCTTCGCGTTCACGGCGAAAAGTGGCACGGGCAAAAGCACGCACATCGCGCAGTGGATGCGCGCGCTGGGCGAGCGCGTAACGGTGGTGAACGGCGATAAGCCCATTCTGCGACGGCAAAGCGGGGGAGACATTGACGCGAAAAACCGTGAAATCACCAGTGAAGCTCCTGGCGGAAACGCCGCAAAAACCCCAAGCGCGATGTCTGGCGAAGAGAACCCACGCACGCGCACACCTTCTACTGCGCCCTCTGATGGAGAAACCGCCGATATCGCCTGTGACCAGCCAGCGGGCCGGTTTATCGCATACGGCACCCCATACAGCGGCAAGGAAAACTGGGGGCGCAACACGAGCGTTCCCCTTCGCGCCGTTTGTTTCATCGAGCGTTGCGAGCAGGGCGAGGCCGACTGCCTAACACGCCTGTACGACGATAGGGAAATCGTCTCTCGCATCATGAACCAAATCCTCATGCCGAAAGAACCGCTTTTGGCCGCTCGCCAGCTTGATTTGCTAGACAAACTCCTGACTAGCGTCACGTTCTACGTGCTGCGCTGCACGCCAACCCCCGCTGCCTTTGAAGAGGCATTCAAGATGACACTGTGCAATAATGAAAACAAACGATTGCGCCGAGACGAAAGACACCAGTATGAAAATTAAAGACGGCTTCATTGTGAATAAAGTTGGCAGCCAGCACGTTGTGGTGCCGGTGGGCGAGGCCAGCATGGAGCGTCATTGCATGATTCGCTTGAATGGCACCGGCGCGTTTCTTTGGGAAAAGCTCGGCGCGAACACTACGGAAGACGCGCTGGTTCAAGCCCTGCAAACCGAATATGCCGTTTCCGGCGATACGGCACGTGCCGATGTCGCGGATTTTCTGGACAAACTGCGCGCCGCCGACCTGTTGGACGAGTAGCCGCCCAACAGCAAAGCACCTGATGACAGTGAATTCATGACGAGCGAAAAAGACATATCCTCTGCGGCAGGAAAACCACGCACAATCGAAGAAGTTTTGGCGACCGAGGGCTTCTACATGGGGCCCCCAGTGGGTATTTCCATGTGGCCGATGCTTCGCAACCGCCACGACGTGATGATGGTAGTGCCAGCCAAAGGCGAGCTGCACCGATACGACGTGGCGCTCTATCGCCGCAGGGAAAAATACGTGCTGCACCGCGTTGTGGGACATTACGAACGCGGTTCCGAAAAAGGCTATGTGATCTGCGGCGATAATTGCGTCACTTTGGAATACATCCCACGCGAAGACGTGCTGGGCGTGCTGATCGGCTTTTATCGCGATGGTCGCCGCATCGATTGCACAACTTCGCGTGCATACCATGCGTATATGAAACTCTGGGTGGCACTGTTCCCGGCGCGAAAGGTATGCAAGGGCGCAAACGTCGCCGCAAGGCGAGCCGCCAAACGCGTGCTTTCGACATGTGGCCTGCTCAAACATAACAATACGCATGAAACGAGGCGGAAATGACGCGCGGCAAGGTGTCGCGCGAGCACGATAAAGTCACCTATGCATGGCTGTTTGCGCAATCAAAGGAGCAGCACCGCAGAATCGTGGTGCTTTCTGCGCTGTGCACGCTGCAAGCGGCGGTGCTCGTAAGCTTCGCGCTGGCATGTCGCGCCGTTATCGACCAGGCAGTCGCCGGCAACGCGCACGGCCTGTTGACGAGCGCGGCGCTTCTTGTGGGCGTTATTGTTGCGCAACTTTTTTTGCGCCTCCTCATCAATAGCATGCAAGAACGCATTCGCGCACGCTTCGCTCTCGATTTGCGCAAATCGATGCTCGACAGCATCTTCTCCGCACACTACCGCAACGTACTGCGCTTCCACTCAGGCGAACTGTCCAATCGCATGTTTTCCGATGTGCAGGTCGTGTCGAACGGCGTAGCGACCATTATTCCAAGCTTCGTATCCATGATCATGCAGCTCGTGTTCGCCATTGCGGTGCTCTCGCTCATCAGCCCGCCTATGGTAGCGCTATTTGCAGCCGCGGCCCTGGTTTCGTTCGTTCTGGCACGCACGCTGCGCGGCCGGTTGAAGGCGCTGCACAAAACCGTACAAGAAAAGGAAGGCACTGTACGCGTATTCCTGCAAGAAGCGCTTGGGCATCAGCTGGTCATTCGTTCGTTTGGCGCCCAGCCCGCCACGAGCAAGCGCGCCGATAGGCTGCAGGAAGACCACTTCACCGCACAAATGCGCCGCCGCGGATACTCTATTGCCGCCAACGCCAGCTTCTCGTTCTTCTTCAACGCGCTGTACGCCGTGGCGCTCACGTGGTGCGCCTTCGAGCTTTTGCGCGGCACCATGAGCTACGGCACGCTTATGGCAGTGCTGCAGCTGGTCGCGCGCATCCAGGCTCCGGTTTCGAACCTATCGGGCCTGCTGCCGCAGCTCTATCAAACGCTTGCATCGGCGGAACGCCTCATGGAAGTCACAGAACTGCCACATTCAGAAAACCGCCTGCCCTTAACCGCGACGGAATTCTACGAGCGCCTTGCGGGCGTGAACATGAAAAACGTGGCGTTTTCATACAGCGAAGAAGAAGGCGAAGCGGCATGTGCTTCGGGGGATGGAGCTTCGATAGAAGCGGCGGAAGCTTTTCTTGAAGACAATGACGTTAGCCTAACCTGCGCGGACGCCTTTGTTCCCAAAGGCTCCTTCGTGGTAGTGGAAGGGCCTTCCGGTTCGGGCAAATCCACGCTGTTCAAGTTGGTACTCGGCGCCTACGATGCCGAAGGGTTCACATACGAGCTCGCCCGTGACGGCTCCGCCGCATCGTGCATTGCCTCCCAAGTTCCACCTGGAGTGTTCGCCTACGTGCCTCAGGACAACTTCCTGTTCGCAGGAACGGTGCGCGAAAATGTGGCTTTCGCGGCTTCCGACGCGACCGACGAGCAAATTGAACGCGCCTGTAAAGCGGCATGCGCATGGGGCTTCGTGAAAGAGCTTCCCCTGGGGCTCGACACGATGATCGGCGAGCATGGACAGGGGCTTTCCCAGGGCCAGCTGCAACGCTTGGCCATCGCGCGCGCGATATGTTCCGGCGCGCCCATCATGGTGCTCGACGAGGTCACAAGCGCGCTCGACGATGCGACCGAAGCAGCGGTGCTTGCCAATATTGCCGCTCTGCCCGGCAAGACGATTTTCGTTGCCGCACATCGCGCGAAAGCTCACGAATTCGCAACCATGCGTCTTCGTGTAGAAAATGGCGTGATGAGCGAAGTTCGCTAGGGCCACACTGCTTAAAAGAAAGTTTGCAAAAGCGGGCGAACACCCGCATAATTAGGACGCTATTCCGCATCGAACCCGTATCACTTAAGGGAAAAACGCATGGCCTTGCAAAAGAAGAATGTGAAATGCGCCCGAGAGGTTGCCATACTTGCTCCCTATGCCGCGAAATGCTGCGTAAGGGACGACATCTCCAACATGCCTTCTTTTACCGCCTGCATCGAATATGCGCTCGAGCGCGTTGAGTCATTCGAAGAGGAATACGGCAAAATCAACTTTTACGCGCTTATGGGCATGCCGCTCGCCGTATTCGACGTTCCCGCTTCTTTCGACGGGACCACACGCTACGAAGCCTCCTTGTTTGGATCCGAAGCGTTCTTCTTGAAGCTCGAAACTTTTCGCGCCGCGCTCGCAAAGCTCGATTTCCCAGGCGTGCGCATGGTGTATAACAATTTCGCATTGCGAGCCGTGCTGCGCGCACTGTATGCCATCGAACATCGTGAACGCGACTGCTTCAACGGCGTCTTCAACCGCCTGTCATAACTAAAAAGAAAGGCCTATGGGCAAAAGCCCTTGTTCTCTTTTTCTTATTGACAGGGCGGGTGTACTCCCGTATTATATATGGCGGGAGTGAACCCGCGTATCTTATCGGGAAAAGAAATCGCCCCATCGCAAACGGCCACAACTCAGGAAGAGCCCGCCTATGATTTACGCAATGAGCGACATCCATGGCTGCATCGACGCCTTCGAAAAATCGCTTTCCTTCGTCGACATATCAGATGAGCATTCAATGCTCATCCTATGCGGCGATTACTGCGACCGGGGTCCGGCAAGCCTCGAGGTTTACCAAAAGATCATGGGGCTCCAGCGCGATTATCCCAACCAGGTGATAGCCTTGAGAGGCAACCATGAGGAAATGCTGCTGGAATACTGTGCCATGGTCGGCGACCCGGCGTTTACTCAAGGATGGATTCTTGCCGATTCCAACCTCGCCACTGCAAAAAGCTTTCTTAAAAAAGATGAGTTCAGTCAGGTAAAATGCCTGCTCACGCGCAGAAGGTTCGAAGAAGCCTACCGATTCGTCGTCGATTGCATGAAAGCGAACCACGCCGATGTTCTCGCCTGGATACGAAAGCTTCCGTATTACCACGAAACAGCGCACAAGCAAGTCTTCGTGCATGCCGGCATCGACGAAGACGCAGGCGATTTATGGCGCATAGGCACATTCGAGGAAGCCTTCACAACCATGCAGCCGGAATTCGTGGGGCAGAAATTCGAACTCGACGTCATAAGCGGACACATCGCCACCGAAACAGTTTCAGGCATTGCGGGCTACGAAGGCGTGTGGCACGACGGCGCATCGCATTTCTATATTGACGGCGCCGTCATGAAAACAGGGCAAATCCCCGTGCTTGCCTACGACGAAAGCACGGGGAAGTACTGGGAGCAGTGGCCGCACAAGAGGAGCCTTTAGCGACGTGGGCAACCTGCGCGCGGATCATCGCGTTTAAACAGCGAGCGAAACCATGAACGCATTAACAGATGGAGGGCCCGATGCATTCTCTCGAATTCAATTACCTGCACGATTTGGCCACGGAAAACTACGATCTCGACAATCGTCCCGACCCCGATTCCGAATCAATAGTTCTCAAAGAAGATTTGTTAGAGGCTTTTTGGGGAGCCCAGACGAATGAAGCGCGAGTTTCCGCCGAGAAGAATTATGGGTGCGGCTCTTTCCGGGACATCGAGGTGCCATCGGGCGGCAAAACGATTCTGCTCTCCGTAGACTACCTTGGCCCAAGCGTGTATTGGCTTAAAGATTACTATTCAGAACACGGGGTTGACGCCCCGGAGGCGGACTCCCGCATTCGCGCGTTCCTTAAAGAAAGTCGAAAGCTTGGAGGGCATATCCTGTTCCCACGAGGAAGCAACGGCGGGCCGCACGAGACGTTAAATCAAGCCCGCGGCGGGGAGCGGGGCGTTTACGACAGAATCGATGCGACATTGCTGTGCCTGAAAGCATTCTTCGGCTGCCCTGAGGTCTCATCGACCAATTCCCAACGCGATGCATCGGCGTTTATGGAAGAGGCGTCGAAACTCTTTCCCAGCGAAGAACAGCTCAAAAAAGTGGAGGCGAATTTGATGCGCATTTTCGATTCTCTTCAATACTATGCTGAAGACTTCGCATACTTCAGTGACTTCCGAGGCTTCTGCGAAAGGCAAAAACTTACCGGTTCATTCGTAACGAAAGAGGGGGAAGTTGAAATGTTCGCGCCTCTGTGCCCCCTAAAGCCAGAAAACTACGAAGCATACGCCGAAAACGTCAACGAGGCGATAAAAAAGAGGAATACGATGATGCATTCTGCCTAAGCGTCTCTTCGGGTCGACGTTGCGCAGCAAATCGGGATTCTCGAAAAGGGGGCGCGCATTAAGATCTTCGCGAGACAGATTGTTTTCCGCGAAACTCAGGGCGTTTTCATAGAGCGCGACCAAGAAGCTATCGTCGGGCATTACACACGCCGGGGCGCGATTCCAAGCATGCCATTCAGTTGAACAGCTTCCGATCAAGCTGTTTTTTGAACGACTGCATAAAGCTTCGACGATTTCCAAAGAAACGCTCGTGAGTCTTCGTCTGCTTGCCGGCGTCGTAATCATCCGAGACGCGAACAACGGTGCAAATATAATCGGCCACTTGGAGAAGCCTGCGTGCGTTAGGATCGGCGTCTCGATAATCAGCTACATTTTTAGCGAGAGCAAAGTCAAGGGCATCGCGCAACGCTATACTAACTGCCCCTTGTCCATTATCGTAGTAAACGGCAATTACATCGAACAACTGAAAATAAGGCAAGCGATCAAAAACGAACAGGGCGAGATCACGCCTAATCCGCGCCTCGAGTTCCTCTCTATTGCGGGCGTCAGAAACGCCATACCGCAAAACAAAGAAAGAAAACGGAAGCTCACGAACGAACCGAGCGAATTGAGCAAGCAATCGCTTCCTATCCCCAGGCGACACCGCCGCATAATCTTGGTTGCCATGCAGCAAATCTTTTCCATGGAAAGGTATATTGGGAAGTCCAGCAATAGAAAGCCGACATTCATAGCGGTCGATTGGCTCAGCGATATTGGCAGAATGGTCGTGGAGAACGACAGCAACAATATAGCGCCCCTCCGAGAAATCCTGGCTACCTGATTCGTCGATATGGAGATTCAAACGGTTTACCATATAACGCTCCCCAAGCGAATCAATAGAAAAGGCGAGGTACGTACCTCGCCAATCTGACGCCTGCAAGACTCACGCCCATTCGGCAAGTTAAGTATCGCATTTTGCAGTCCAGGAATTCAACCGCCTTATGAAAAAACTTGAAATGCTTCGGCCCAAAAGGAAGGCCGATAGCACAACCATCGACGTCGCAACATTTGGTCAAAGCTCGACTCGCGGCCAGCCTATTCATCAGGTGCCTCTATATACCCCAACAAACAATGGTACGCCGGAATGCGAGAAGATGGCGAACGCGAACGAACGGTCGAAGACAACCCTCACAAGTTCTGGCATAGGTTCGGGCGCGTAACCCGCTGGCACAGCAAAAATGGTGTATGCCGCGCCTTCCGCCCCATTGGGGTCAAGCTTGAGCATGGTGTCCTGGATGGCTTTGCTCACCATAGCATCCGTTTCGGTAATATTCCCGAAATCGGCTCCTGGCAAAAACGCTTTCTCAATTCCCAGAGCACGAAGCATGCCCCAAGGTCACGATCGTCGGAATGCCGCTAGCAACGCCGGGCGCCCGAACCACAGCAGCAAAAAACGCGACTGGGCGAATACCGAACAAGGCATCTATACCCACCTTGCCACAACCACCGCGCCGAAAGCCCGAATGTCTGAAGCGATTGCTCGAAAAAGAGGGCCTAACAGCAAAGGCCCTACTTCAGGATAGGACCGAACCTTGCGCAACGTTTATTTTCACGTGCAAATCAGTCCGAAACGCTGGCATCTTCAGAAAGCGGAAGTCCATACATTGCCGAAAAACCTCGAACGATGATTTCGATGTCGCGATTAAACGTACGCTCGTTGAACATCTTCGAAAATTCCTCGAGATCATCTGGCAATTCGTCATACGAAGAGAGGGCTTCATTCGCGTACCCTTCGGCAATCTGAAAGCCCGTCAGGAAAGAATGCAGAACGCTTAAAAAATCATAGGGAATGGTCTTCGGTAAATTCTGACCCTCGTGTGTCGCGAAAACCGATTGGGTGTACTCCTTTACGGGAGACTCAAATGGAGGAACCTGCAAGAAAAGCCAATAGGCTTTCGGATGCGCAAGCGCCATGTCGCGAACATGGTGGGCAACACGCTTCAAGCTTTCATCCCACGTCTCATTGGGATGAAACGACGGCTCGTTTTCTGAAAGCATGACCACCAGAGCCGCCTTAAGCAGATTCTCCTTCGAGCCAAAGCGATTGCAGATAGTCATTGTCGCCATTCCGGTCACCTGGCTAATTTTCCTGAAAGAAACAGCCTCAAGGCCATATTCATCAATAAACGCAAGCGTCGCTTTGGCAATTTCCTGGTTATCCATAGCTCCCAATCGGTCCGACCCTTTCAGTACTTCCCCTATATTGCCGCACTTTTTCGACAGCGCAAGCCCCAATCACCCTCGATAAAAAAGAGCACGAATCAACGTTGACAGCCAAAATGGTACGGTGTACCATTCGCGCCATAAGAGATGGTACACCGTACCATTTTGGCGAATTCCTACCATTCGCCAACCGAGTGGGGAAACTCGGGCCAAACGTCAAAAAGGAGGGAACCATGAATCTCACACGCAGGAATTTTCTTGAAGGAAGTGCTCTAGCTGGCATCACGGCTGCAGTTGGTCTGGCTGGATGCTCCTCCGGCAGCCAAAAAGAAGCCCCGGGCGAAAAACAAGCCGAAAGCAGCCCTTCAACACACAACCCAGTCAAAACCGAGGATTTTGATATCGTAGTTGTGGGTTCGGGAACGGCCGGTACGTGCGCCGCCCTTCGCGCTTCGGAGAAAGGCGCTTCCGTCCTTTGTCTCGAAAAAAACCCTGGACTCATGGGCACATCTGCATTCGCGGAAGGTTTCGCGGGCGTCAATTCAAAATTCCAAGCTGACCAGGGAATTCAAATTGATCCAGTATCGGTCATTTCCGACACTATGAATTATCACCACTGTGCCTGTCTCGCGCCCGTCGTGCGCGAGATGGTCTTCAACTCCGGCGAAACCATGAACTGGTTCGAGGAGAACGGGGTCACATTTGCGGCGGTCGCAGCCCTGGGCAACTCGTACCCAACCTGGCATTTGCCAGCTGACGAAAAAGGCATGCCAACCCACGTCTCAACAGTGCTCGGCATCCTCCAACCCGCCGCAGAGGCAATGGGGGTCGAATTCCGTACCGAAGAGCCGATGACTGGCCTTGTTGTCGAAAACGGAACAGTAAAAGGCGTATATGCCCAAGGAAAAGAGGGCGAAATCCAAATCAACGCGAAAGCGGTCATCCTTGCAACAGGTGGCTGGGCGAATAATCCCGAGATGTTCGAAAAACTTACCGCAAAGTCGTATGACAGTGTTCGCGTATGGGGTCTCGAAGGACGCGACGGCGACGGCATAAACTTCGCGGTAAATGAAGCAGGCGCAGCAACGCATCACCCCGAAGCCGTGATGTGGCATACCGGAGCGCTCGACGGCACCGATGCATTCTCCGATATCCCGAACTTCACCCTGCTTATGCAGCCAACGCTGCATGTGAACGAAAACGCACAGCGCTATTTCAACGAAGCATTCACTTCCGATTTCACATGCTGCGGCAACGCCCTTTCATCTCAAGGTTCCAACTACGTGATTATCGACGACGCATATATCGATCACATTGAAACCGTCGGGCCTTGGATGCCCATGCCAAACCTCGGCGCCTTTGCAGGCCAGCCATTCGAATGCCGAGATGGCATAGAGAGCGCAAAGGGACTCGTGAAGGCCAACACTATGGAAGAACTCGCCGAGAAGCTCGGACTGGACAAAGAGGCGCTCGCAAAAACCGTCGATAATTACAATAAGTATTGCGAAAACGGCGTAGACGAAGAGTACGGCAAAAGCGCTGACATGTTGCTGCCGGTTTCAAAGGCCCCGTTCTATGGCGGCAAGGTCACGCCAACGCTGTTCACAACGGTTGGCGGCTTGAAAGTGAACTCGCAAATGCAAGTTGTGAATGAGGTAGGAGAGGCAATCGGCGGCCTTTATGCAGCAGGCGGAGACGCGAACGGCATGTACGGCGCAAACTACGACGTCGACGTCATGTCGGGCGGCCAGCAAGGCTGGTGCGCAACTTCAGGACGCCTTGCGGCAGAGCATGCGGTTGAAACGTTGAAATAATCGTTAGCAGCTTGGCTTTTCATATATTGCCATCGATACGGCGGCCATCTGGGCCGCCGTATCTTGTTGCAGGCTCATGAGCCTGTGGCCGCGCCGCGCGCGCCCACAAAAACCACCCGCTATGCGGGTGCGCGTCGAAGGCTCCGCCCTTGCCCCGGGGCGACCGCCGAACGGAGTAAGATACGTTTGTTCAGGACGCACCGGCCCGGAAAGGCGACCACCATGGCAAACCAGGCGAACAGCCTGTCCCACACGAAGTGGATATGCAAGTACCACATCGTGTTAACTCCGAAGGAATGAACAAATTGCATCGTGCAGACCGACGGCAAATACAAGCTAACTGATTTGAGCCAGGCAACGCTTTCTACAAATCTCCTTCTTCCGCAATGCGTTCCTGGAAATATTCTTTGAATCCAGGCAAGCAAAACTCCAGCAAGCCTCTTGAGCGCTCCTGAATAATCCCTTGCTGCATCAGTCGCTTCTTGTATCTCGAAACATGCCCACTCGGCTTATTGAGCCTTCCTGCCAAATCTGCTTGCCGCGTTATTGTGGGGTCTTCCGCCATAGCTAAAAGAAAAGATTTGTCGGCTTCGCTCAGCTCAAACCAAACCGCTTCGTATACCCTTTGATCCAATTCCTTACGAGCGACGCTTGCTGCGGCGTTGACAATTGAAGCATCGACGGTCTCCGAATCGCCAGCCATGCGCCATACACGATAGCCCACAAGCTGAAGCATGAAGGGAAAGCCCTTGACGGCGTTGACGGCAGCCTCGAGCGCATCGGGCTCAAAGCTTTTGCCGCCGTCTCGCATCGTTCTCATCAAGGCCTCTTCAACTTCATAATCGTTCAACGCCTGAAGCTCATATCGTGCAGCCCTTCGCAAAAACGAAGTCGATTTGCCCGAAAGCAACGACGTAACCGCGTATGGAAGACCCGCCATAATAAGAGCGACTTTCTTCCCCTCATCGAGAAAATGCTGAAAAGCCGCTACAAGTGTCGCCATCTCATCAATGCTCGGATTGACCTCATCGATAGTCACCAGCAAACCGGTATTGCATTCGGCCAAAGCATCCAGGATATCGTCCATTCTTGAGCGCCAATTCGATAGCTCACGAGGCGAATCCTCCAATTCAAGCGAAATGAAATCGGCAATCCCAGCACCTTTGATTTTGCGGGCAGGCTCAATATCCACCAAATGTCGCGTTGCTCGCTGCGTTCTAATAAGGATGTCTTCAAGCATTCCCGCGACGCACGTCACACGAGCGGTGACCCAACCAGACGACTCGGCCGTATCAGCAAAATGAGACAGGAGGGCCGTTTTGCCCATTCCGCGTGGACCGACCAAAAGGCTGATAATTGCTGGATCATTGCCCGCACCAGCGAGCGCGCCTTCAATGTCGGCGATGATTTCTTCGCGTCCAGCTATATGCAAAGGGACCTTGCCAACTACCGGAGTAAACGGATTGACGAAATCTTTTGTCATGCCTGCCTCCATCAACGGCTTTCTTTCGTCACAGCATAGCATTTTTCATTTTGGTTAGCATCAGTTAGCTTTTTTAGCTTGCGTTAGTTTTTTTCAGCTTCAGTTAGCTTTTTCAGTATCCGTTAGGTTTATTGGAAATTCAAGCATCAGCATTCCAGGCACTCTGCCGCTAGACCATCGTTCCAAAACCCCAATTGTCAAATCGATAACAAGCCCTCCATAGTTTGTTGCCGAGCATGTTTTCGAGCCGTATAATGCACTATTGAACAAAGTGTTGAATAATAGTCAACCTGTTTAATAGACCAGATAATTGAACCCAAGGGGGACATTTGACGGCATCGAATACCGCCACCAAAGCGCATGAGGCGCACGCAGCGCTAGAGGCCGCAGCGCCGATGCCCGCCTCGGACTCGGCAACTGCCGCGGCAGCCGCGGCACCCGCACCCGCCGCGATACCCGCCGCCTCCACGGCTGCGGCGCCCACGCCTGCCGCTTCCGCGGTTGTGGCGCACGCTGCCACGCCCGCTACAACCGCCGCAGCCGAGCGCGACCCGCGCATCGCCCGCTCTCGCGCCGCGCTGCGCGAAGCCTTCATCACGCTCGTCGAAGAACGTGGCATCGACGGCTTCTCGGTGGGCGACCTGTGCACGAGCGCCGGCCTGAACCGCGGCACGTTCTACAACCACTTCCGCGACAAAGAAAGCCTGCTCGCCTCCTTCGAAGACGAAGTCATCGAAGGCCTCGGCGGGGTGCTCGCGAAATTCCAGAACATCAAGCTGCGCGAACTCGCCGCATGCAGCCTTACGCACCGCCCGCTTCCCATGCTCGTGGAACTCTACGACTACCTGCGCGAAGAGGGCCCATTCCTGCACGCGATGCTCGGCCCAGGCGGCGACGCCCGTTTCGGCATGCGCCTTCGCGAAGCCGTGTGCGGGCGCTTCGTGCGATCGCTTCTGCACGAGCGCTACCAGAACGACCCTTCAGCGTTCACGCGCTACTACATCTCGTTTTATTCCGGCGCCTACTTGGGCGTGATCAGCGAATGGATCGATTCAGGAATGACCGAGACCTCCGAAGAAATGGCACTTATCTCGATGCGCCTGCTGTTCATCAAGCCGGGCGAATCCATCAAAATGTAAAAGGGGACCAACATGGCTGAAACCAACGACAAGAAGGCAATCGCCGCCAAGGCGCAGGCCGCCGCAGGCGCCGCGAGCCAGGCGCCGCTCCACATTGGCATCGACGTAGGCTCCACCACCGTGAAAGTGGCCGTGCTCGACGACAACAACGAGATTCTGTACTCGTGCTATCGCCGCCACCACGCCGACATTCGCGCGACCATCGTGGAAGTGGTGGGCGAGGCGGCCGAGCAATACCCGGCAACGCCCATGACCATCGCAATCACCGGCTCAGGCGGCCTTTTGCTCGCGCAGTGGCTCGGCATCGACTTCGTTCAAGAGGTCATCGCGAGCAAAACCGCCGTTGAGACCTTCATTCCGCAAACCGACGTCGTCATCGAGCTCGGCGGCGAAGACGCGAAGATCATCTACTTCGACAACGGCATCGAACAGCGCATGAACGGCACCTGCGCCGGCGGCACGGGTGCGTTCATCGACCAAATGGCGGCCCTGCTCGACACCGACGCTGGCGGCCTGAACGAGCTCGCAAAAAGCCACACCACCATTTACCCCATCGCGAGCCGCTGCGGCGTGTTCGCCAAAACCGACGTGCAGCCGCTTTTGAACGAAGGCGCCCGCAAAGAAGACATCGCGGCCTCCATTTTCCAGGCCGTCGTAACACAGACCATTTCGGGCCTCGCGTGCGGTCGTCCCATTCGCGGCAACGTCGCCTTGCTCGGTGGCCCTTTGCAGTACCTCTCTGAACTGGATAAACGCTTCTGCGAAACGCTGAATCTCGACGATGAGCACGCTATTCGCCCGAAGAACGCCCACCTGTTCGTCGCGAGCGGCGCCGCTTTGTGCGGCAAGAAAACCGCCACGCCCGAACTGCTTGCCGACGTGCTCGAGCGCCTGCGCGGCCTGGGCGACATTCAGGGCAGCGAAGTCGTGCGCCTGCCTCCGCTGTTCGCCAACGAAGCCGAATTCGACGAATTCGAAGCGCGCCACGCGACCGAAAAGGTGAAGCGCGCCGACCTTTCCTCCTACGAAGGCGTGGCCTACCTGGGCATCGACGCCGGCTCCACCACGTTCAAATCGGCCCTCATCGGCGAAGACGGCAGCCTTTTGTGGACCTTCTACGCCAACAACAAGGGCGACGTTTTGGGCACCGCCAAGCGCGCGATCGCCGAAATGTACGCCGCGCTGCCCACCGCAGCCGACGGCCAGCCGAAAGTCACCATTGGGCATGCAACCGTGACTGGCTACGGCGAGGGCCTGCTGCTCGAGGCGCTGCGCGTCGACTCCGGCGAAATCGAAACCGTCGCGCACCTTCGCGGCGCACAGGAAATGCTGCCGGGCGTCGAGTTCATTCTCGACATCGGCGGCCAAGACATGAAGTGCCTGCGCGTGAAAGACGGCGTTATCGACCACATCATGCTCAACGAGGCATGCTCTTCAGGCTGCGGCAGCTTCATCGAGAGCTTCGCTGCGGGCCTGAACCTCGACGTGACCGAGTTCGCGAAAACCGCGAACGCCGCCGAAAACCCTGTCGATCTGGGCAGCCGCTGCACCGTATTCATGAACTCCCGTGTGAAGCAGGCTCAAAAAGAAGGCGCCACCGTGGGCGATATCGCCGCGGGCTTGGCCATTTCCGTTATCAAGAACGCCCTGTTCAAGGTCATTAAAATTCGCGACCCCAAAGAAGTCGGAACGAAAGTTATCGTACAGGGCGGCACGTTCCTCAACGACGCCGTGCTGCGCGCCTTCGAACAGCTCGCCGGCGTGAATGCCGTGCGCCCCGACATCGCGGGCAACATGGGCGCCTATGGCGCGGCCCTGCTGGCGCGCGACCGCTACCAGGCCGCCGTGCGCGCAGCCGAGCGCGCGGGCAAAACCGCCGACGTGCACACTGCCATGCTCGGCGCCGCCGCGCTTGAGGCCTTGGCCCCCACGCACAAAACCGTGCGCTGCAAGGCCTGCGCGAACCACTGCCTGCTTACCGTGAACGACTTCGGCAAAGATGAAGCCACCGGCAAGCACCGCCGCTTCATCACGGGCAACCGCTGCGAGAAGGGCGCAGGCGTGCTCAACGAGAAGAGCGACGTGCCCAACTTGTTCGAATACAAGAGCCATCGCCTGTTCGACTACGAGCCGCTCGCGCCCGACGCCGCCCCGCGCGGCACTGTGGGCATTCCGCGCGCGCTTTCGATGTATGAAAATTATCCGTTCTGGTTCACCTTCTTCACGAAGCTGGGCTGGCGCGTGGTGCTTTCCGATCCCTCCACGAAGAAGACCTACGAGGCGGGCATCGAAAGCATGCCGTCGGAAAGCGTGTGCTATCCGGCGAAGCTCTCGCACGGCCACATCATGAACCTGCTCGAGAAGCACCCTGACTTCATTTGGTTCCCCTGCAGCAAGTGGGAGCGCCAGGAAGACGCAACCGCGGGCAACCACTTCAATTGCCCCATCGTGGCAAGCTACGCCGAGGCGCTGCGCCTGAATATCGACGAGCTTCGCGAAAGCGACGTGCAGTTCTTGAATCCGTGGCTGCCGTACGACAAGAAAGACCACCTGAAGAAACGCCTGATGGTAGAGCTTGTACAGGCGCATCCCGAGCTCATGGGCGAAGGCGTTGCCGCGCCCACGCAGGCCGAAATCGACGCCGCGGTCGACGCCGCATGGGCCGAAGACGAAGCCTTCAAGCGAGACATTCGCGAGAAGGGCGCGGAAACCC
>NZ_CDRRGL010000007.1:0-37139 GCF_977041755.1 Slackia sp. | reverse complement strand
GAGAAAGAGGCCGAAAATGGCTGAAGGAACTGTCAAATGGTTCAACCCCGAGAAGGGCTACGGATTTATTTCCCAGGCCGATGGCGAAGATCTCTTCGTCCACTTCTCCGAGATCAAGATGGACGGTTATAAGACCCTCGACGAAGGCCAGCGCGTGTCTTTCGAGGTTACCACGGGCCAGAACGGCAAGCTGCAGGCCAGCGACGTTCATAAGCTCTAAGCATTAACAGAAACGCTATCAGCGAGGGCCACTCGGCGAAACCGGGCGGCCCTCGCCGCATATCTAGGGCATGTGATATAAACAACGTATAAAATACGCTACAATAATTGTTATAACGTTAATTATTTCATACATAGGAAACTTATGAAACGTCCGACAACGGCAAAAACGAAGCTTGCGGCAAAGCAGATCGGCGAAAACATCGCAACGTGGCGAAAGCTCTACGGGCTCACGTCTCAGCAGCTTGCCGATAAGGCCGCTGTCTCTCGCGCGACCATCTCGCGTCTGGAAAACGGCGATCCGACGGTAAGCTTCGAGACGTTTCTGAACGCATGTCGAGCCCTTTCGTCGCTCGACGCCGTTGTTGAGGCGACCGACCCCTACGAAACCGATTACGGTCGAATTCGCGCCGACCAGGCTTTGCCCCAGCGCGTAAGGAGCAAACGATGATCCCATCTGTTGAGGTCTACGTCTCCAAGGCTGGTTGCTCCGCGCCCGCTGAATGCGACATGCACATTGGCATGTGCCGCTTCAATCTGCGCCGTGGGGCCGTAAGCACGTCATTTTCTTACAGCAGCGCATATCTGGAATCGCCAAATGCATTCGCAATCGACCCCGCGTTGCCCCTGCGGTCCACCTCGGCCCACTGCGATGGTCTTCCTGGCGCGCTGCGCGATTCCGCTCCCGATCGGTGGGGCCGTCATCTTATCGATCGACGCGCGCTTGTCGAGGCCTCCGAGCAGCACTGCCGCCCTCGCACGCTTGACGAAGTCGACTACCTGCTTGGCGTTTACGATGCCTCTCGCCAAGGGGCGTTGCGATTTGCGTTGCCGGAATCGCGCGAATTTCTGTCTCCAAGGGAGACCATTCCGCCGTTGATCGAGCTGAAGCGCCTTATAGCGGCATCCAACCACGTTTCCCGGAGCGATGAGGGGAAAGAGCAGGTAAAGGAGCTCCTCGATGCGGGGTCGGGCTCGCTTGGCGGCGCTCGTCCCAAGGCTTCGGTCGTTGACGAGGGAAAGCTTCTTCTTGCGAAGTTCTCGCACCCCGGCGATGCTTGGGATGTTATGGCGTGGGAGAAAACGAGCCTCGATATCGCTCGGCTTGCCGGAATTGTTGTGCCGAATAGTAGGCTTGTCCGTTTGGGGAAAAGCTCCGCCTTGCTACTTGAGCGATTTGATCGCGAAGGTTCTCTTGTTGGCGGCGAGCGCGTTCCTTATTTGAGCGCGATGAGCCTTGTTGGTGCAGCCGACGGTTCGCAGAACGACTACGTCGATGTGGCCGAGGCCCTTGTTGATTGGTGCGAAAACCCAAATGTCGAGCTGGAGGAACTGTTCAAGCGCGTTGCGCTCTCTATTGCGTTGCACAATACCGACGACCATTTGCGCAACCTCGGATTCGTTCGACTTGGTGGGCGCTGGCAGGTGTCGCCCGTATTCGATGTCAACATCAATCCCGATTCTGGCAGGCAGCGTGTCACGGCGGTTTATGGTGAAGCGGGCGATGGGGAAGCGTCTGGTCTGAAGGAGCTGGCGGTGGTTTGCGGCTTGGAGCGCGCGACGACCGCGGATGCGGTTGCGTCTGTCGTGTCTGCCGCCCGCCAGTGGAGCGCGTGCGCCCGTCGCAATGGGTGCAAGGAAAGCGAGATGGCGGTTATGGGACGAGTGATCGAGGAGCGCTGCGACGCTCTCGATGCCGCGTTTGCGTAATTACTGCTTAGCTCCGACAGGGGCGCCCAATACACCAGCAGGACGCTCGCCGAATGGGCGAGCGCCAACGACGTGCGGCTTTCCTGCAGCCGCACCGGAAACTGCCACGACAACGCGGTCGCGGAGTCGTTATGTGCCACGCTCAAGAACGAGATGTACTACCAGAAAAGCTTCGTCACCAGGGACGACGCCAAGCACGCCGCCATTCGTAAATTTTCGCACGCTCCAATGTTCGTTCCGCCTTCGTCAAGCTCGCTCGGTCCACAACTCTTGCTTTTGAAACCTTGCTCACCTGGGGTTTTACGGAAGCGAACCATCCCCCGAAGCGCTTAGGAGAGCTTCGGGGAAGCTTTGTGGGAACGGGATTTGCGAATGGTGAGCGTTTTGACCATCTCGACGTGGATTGTGGTCAAAACCGCCGCCATTGGAAATCTAAGGCCTGGCGTGGGCCTCGTCTCTCGACACCTGTTAAACGCCACGAACATTTTACATATGCAAACTCGCTCATGAAAATGCGAAAAACTCGGAAAAGTCGCTCATAAAAGTGTAGAAAGAGGCTAAAAACTCGCTCATAAAAGTGTTGAGACAAGCGAAAAACTCGCTCATAAAAATGTATAATGCCTGATAAGAGAGTTATTATTAAAAGGGGAGCGAAGAATGACGTATCTGAGACGCAAGATAGATGCTTTTCTTGAACAATGGAAGAGCGATTTAGATAAAAAGCCCCTTGTTGTAAAAGGCCCGAGGCAGGTTGGGAAAACCGAATCAATTCGTCGATTCGGCTTCGCCAACTACGATTCCGTGATAGAAATCAATTTCGTCGAAGAGCCTAAATACAAATCGATTACCGAAGGCGGCTATTCAGCGGCGAGCATTGTGCGCAACATCAGCCTTTTGGATCCTGCGAAACGGTTCGTTGAGGGGAAAACACTTTTGTTCTTTGACGAATTGCAGGAGTTCCCCGAAATTGCGACAGCGCTGAAATTCTTCAAACAAGACGGCCGCTTCGACGTGATATGCAGCGGTTCGATGCTCGGGATTAACTACCAGAGAATCGAGAGCAATAGCGTAGGTTACAAAACCGATTTCGAAATGCGCTCCCTCGATTTCGAGGAATTCCTGTGGGCGAAGGGGTATGACGATTCGATCGTCGGCGAGATGCTTGCGCACCTTATCGAGGCGCGGCCATTTACGAATGTACAGCATAAAGCGCTCATGGATGTCTTTTTGGACTATTGCGCTCTTGGCGGCATGCCCGATGTTGTGCGATCGTATATTGACCAAAACACATTCGAAGGGTCGCTTCAAACCCAGCGACAATTGGTGCTGGACTATCGCGAAGACATTCAAAAATACGCCGAAGGCCTGGACAAAGGGCGCATATTGAACGTTTTCAACCGTATTCCCGCGCAGCTCGCGAAAGAAAACAAGAAGTTTCAAATGAGTAAGGTGGCGAAAAACGCCCGTTTCAAAGACTACAACGGCTGCGTCGAGTGGCTTGAAATGGCGGGCATGGTCAACGTGTGCCGATGCCTCTCTTTTCCCGAACTGCCGCTGAAGGGGAATTACGAAGAGAACAAATACAAGCTCTATTTTGGCGATACGGGCTTGTTCATCGCGATGCTCGATGACGAGGCGAGCGAAGACTTTCGAACGAATCGCAATTTAGGCGTGTACAAAGGGGCACTCTATGAGTGCATCGTCGGCGAAGCCCTCGTGAAGAGTGGCTATCCGCTGTTCTACTACAAGCGTGAGAATTCGACGCTTGAAGAGGACTTTTTTGTGAGGACCCAGTCGAGCCTCGTGCCGGTTGAAGTGAAGGCGAAGAATGGCACTTCGAAATCGCTGCGCACGCTTATTACGTCGGATTCGTACCCCGATATTCATTTCGGCTTGAAATTGACTGCGGGCAACGTCGGCTTCGAGAACAGCATTTTCACGATGCCGTATTTTGCTGCCTTTCTTTTGAAACGCCTACTGAGTGCGTGCGACAAGGGCGAAGTGGCCTGGTTTGAAAACGGCCAGTGGTGAGAGGGGCTTTCAAGCAGGGCAGCCCTCGCCGTGGTGCTGAGGGTTGCCCTGGTGCGATTTACCGCGCGGCGAGATGTATACGAAAACTTATGCGGTAATGACGGTGCCGGTTTTTCCAGCGAGACCCGCTGCGGCGCATTCGAGCGAGGTGATAAGCGCGCGGCCATTGGGGTAGGACTCGACATATTCGATGCAGGCCTCGACTTTCGGCAACATGGATCCTGGCGCGAATTGACCCTGTTCGATGTATTCACGAGCTTGGGCGACGCTCATAATGTCGATATCTTCTTGGTTGGGTTTGTTGAAGTTCACGGCAACCTTTTCCACGGCAGTCAGAATGACCAACATGTCGGCTTTAAACGTAGCGGCCATCATGGCAGCCGAGCGGTCCTTGTCAATGACGGCGGGAACGCCGGTGTAGCAGTCGTTGGCTTCGAACACGGGAACTCCGCCGCCGCCTGTGCATACGACGACGTAACCGGCATCGAATAGGTCTTGGATTGCGTCGCTTTCCACGATGCGGCGGGGCTTTGGGCTTGCGACCACCTGGCGCCAGCCGCGACCAGCGTCTTCCTTGAAGATGTAGCCTGTTTCGGCGGCTTTCGCTTTCGCCTCGTCCTCGGTGAGGAACGCGCCTACGGGTTTAGTGGGGTTGTCGAAAGCCGGGTCGTCGGGATAGACAACGGTCTGCGTGACCACATTGGCTGTGGAGCGCATGATGTCGCGGCGGCGCATTTCATTCAAAATCGCCTGAGAGAGCTGGTAGCCGATGTAGCCCTGGCTCATGGCGCCGGCCTCGGGGAAGGGCATCTCGGGCGTCTTTTCGTCGTTTGCCGACGCGAACGCGAATGCATTGTTGATCATGCCGACCTGGGGGCCGTTGCCATGGGTGACGATGACGTTGATGCCTTCGGAAATCATGTCGACGATGCACGATGCGGTGTGTTTCACGAGTTCAAGTTGCTCTTGGGGCGTGTTGCCCAGGGCGTTGCCGCCCAATGCGATGACGACGCTCGGGCCTTCTCCTTTTGTGTATGCCATGGTATGTCCTTCCTAGATTTCGTTGACGAGCTTGAAGACCTTCTCTTTTTCGCCGTTTAAGAAATGCACGATGTTTTGACAGGAAAGCACCTGCAAATCGCGCATGGAAGACGACGAATAGAAGGCGGCGTGGGGAGTGATAATCACGTTGTCCCTGCCAATAAGTGGGTTGTGCTCCAAATCGGGCGTTTCGTCGTAGAGCACGTCAGCGCCAAACGCGCGCAACTGGCCGGTGTCGAGGGCGGCGATGAGGTCTTCCTCGTTGACCGACAATCCGCGACCGAGGTTGATGAAGATAGGCTTTTTCTTCATCTTGGCGAACTTCTCTGCGGAAAAATAGTGATAGTTCGTGTCGTTGAGATTCATGTGGTTCACGATGATATCGCTGCTTTCGAGCAGCTCGTCGACGCTTGCCTCTGTGACGCCATTTTCTCCGAAGAGCTTTTTGTCGATGAATGGATCGTTCGCGATAATGCTCTTGACTAGGCCTTTCGCTTTGCGTGCCGTGCATTTGCCGATTTTACCGAAACCGACGATGCCGAGCGTTTGATCCTCCAGGCGCGGATACTCGGGGGCGGCGGCGTAATCCCAACGATGCTCTTCGTCGATTTGCTGGATGTAGAACTTGAAGTGCTTGTTCAACGCCGACATGTAGGCAATGGCGCTCTCGGAAACATCCCACGTGCAGTATTCGCCGACGGGGCATACACCGACACCGCGCTTCGTTGCCGCCTCGAGATCGACGTTGTCGTAGCCGGTGGCGTTGATCGATACCACTTTGAGGTTCGGCGCATGGTCGAGGGCGTTCGCGTCGATTTTCACGAATGCGGTGAGCAGCGCGTCGGCCGTGGCGAGGCGCTCGTAGAATTCATTGCGAGTCTCGTCGGTGTAGGGGAACACTTCGATTTCGGTGTTATCTCCGAGCCCTGCCATCAAAGTCTGCGATTCGAGCTCATGGGAGGGCATCATGCTGTCCGCATAGTCGCTTATGAGAATCTTCATAGCTGATTCCTTTCTTCGCCGATTCGTCCGTCTTAAGGAAAGGGCGGGCTCCCATCGGCGCCCGCCCTTCAACGTCATCGCGTGTAGTGACAAAAAGTGATGGCTACGGACGCTCGATGGGCTGAGTCAGGCAGTGGGGGCCGCCGCCGGCATGCAGAATCTGATTCAGGGGCACGTCGATGACCTCGATGCCGAGCGCGCGCATTTTATCGTTGATGTGCTTGTTCTTCTCAATGGCGATGACCTTGTTGTTGCCGATGCACTGCACGTTGCAGCCGTGCTTGTACATGTCCTCGCTCGCGACGGGAATCAGTTCGAAGCCACGACGCTTGAGCATCTGCAGGAAGTTGTAGGGCAGCTGGTCGATGCACGCGAGGGCGACCTGCGGGGCGACGATGTTGAAAATCATGTCGAGGTGCAGGTTATCGGGCGGGCAGGGAACGCCAATCACGGTGTAGCCAAATTTCTCGAGCTGATGGCGCAGGCTTTCGACGCCTTGCTCATCGGTGCGGTCGACCATACCCCAGGCGAGCGTGTGCTCATCAATCATCCAGAAGTCGCCGCCCTCCATGCAGCCGGCGTTCACGCGGGCCACGATGGGCACGCCCATCTCCTTGAGTTTTGCTTCGTAGGATTGGGCCTCAATCTGACGGACGGGGTGGCGGAAGTGGCCCATGACGGCGCCTTCCTTGATCATGCAGCCGTAGTCGCGGGCGAAGGTCATAACTTGGAACTCAGGGTTCGCCTCAACCTCGACGACCTCGATGCCGTTTGCCTTGTAAGCGTCGACGAGCATCTGCCATTCCTGAACCATGACGTCGTTTTGCTCGGTGTCGCCCTTCTTCATCCACTCGGCGGTGATGACGTTGATGCCGTTGAAGGTGTAGTACTTCGGTGAGCACATCATGACCTTTTTCAGAGGATTGGTAGCGTTGGTGACGTAAATCTTTTCTTCAGCCATGAGGGGGTTCCTTTCTTGGTGGAACGCAATTACATTTCAATTTGAGAGGGTGTCTTGGCGCGCCGAGTGAATAAGCAGACGAACTCGGCGCGTTTTGCGTTAGAGCACGACCAAGACGCAGAGGAAAATGCAGCAGATGACGAAGAGGGCGGCGACGATGGGGGCGATTTTCTTGACCCAATCGGCGTAGCTCATGTGGGCCGCTGCGGTGCAGGTCATCACTACGATGGAGCAGGGTGTAATCATCTTCGCAAGGCCAAGCGCCATGAGGTAGATGATGACCATGATGTAGACCTCGATGCCGGCGAACTGGGAAAGCGATGCCATGATGCCCATGGTTGCCGCGGCCAGGCCGGTGGAGCTCGGAATCAGACAGGCGATGGCGAAGTAGCACACAAGCGCCACGATGACGAACGCGATCGGCGGAAGCGATGCCAAGGCGCCTTCGCAGGCATGCAGGATGGACGGGGTGATTTGGCCGTTGTCCATGACGACCTGGATGCCGCGTGCCAGCGGCACGACGAATGCGGTGGAAACCAAACCGGCGGCGCCTTTAAGCAGGGTGTCGATAATCGTGTCCGCGTCATAGTGCATTACGAGGCCGATGAGGATGGTTGCCGCCATGACCAGCATGGCAATCTCGGGGAAGTACCAAGAGCCGAACGGCGTGATGTCGACGCCGAAAACCTGCATGAGCACGGGCGTCGCCCCGATGAACGCCACGAAATCCTCGAAGAAGGTCCAATCGGGATTGAGTGAGGTCCACGGGATGAGGCCGATGATCATGATGACCCAGGTGAGACAGAACACGATGAGTGCGTTCTTCTGGGGCTTCGAGAGCGTGAGATCCTCATCGTCAGCCGCGGGGAATTCTTCGACGTCGAGGTGGCGGCGGAAGAACTGCACCGATTTCTCGGGATGGGCTTTCACCTTATCGGCGTAGCGGCAGATGATGAAGATAACGATGCCCGTGAACAGCACGAACATCACGAGGCGTACGATCATGCCCTCGCCGGCGCTAATGCCTGCGATGCCCGACGCGATGCCAGTGGAAAACGGGTTGACCACCGAGGACAAGCAGCCAATCTGTGTGCCGAGAACCACGATCATGATGGCGGTCACGGTATCGAGCCCCAAGGCCAAAATCACGGGTACGAACATCAGGAAGTACACGATGCCTTCTTCGTAGGCGCCTTCCAAAGTTCCGAAGAAAGCCATGATAATCGTGAGCAATGCGATGAGGAGGTGCATGTTGTTTTGGTTCTTCATGGTGATGCGCTTGATGGCGGTGCGCAGAGCGCCCGTCCTATCCATCATCTCCAGGAAGCTGCCAAACAGAAGAATCGTGAGTGAGATGGAAATCGCTCCCGAGATTGCGCCGGAGCCCAGCATGCCCGTGATGGGGGCCATTAAAACGTCCCAGATGCCTTGCGGGTTCGAATCGACCGTATGATACGTGCCCGAAATGGCGTTTCCAGAATCGTTGAGTTCGTAGGCGCCGCCCGGTACAATCCAAGTGAGAACTGCAATGATGCCGATAATCGCAAACAAGATGACGTAGGTGTTGGGCATCTTGAATTTTTTCTTCGGCTTGTTCTCCCTAGGCGTTGAATTTGCCTCCTCAGTGTTGTGAGACATTGATTGCTCCTTTCTGAAAAAGGGGTAAGCGGAGCGAAGTTGGGGCGTCGCGCCTGTTGAGCGCGACGCTCGGGTGAAAAATCGACGGGGACGTTAGGCGTCGCGGGCAGTGATCCAGCAACACGGCCCGCAAGGCGGGAAATCCCTTTCGGCTACACGCGGGGGATGTAAAGGTTACCCAACGTGGCTGCCATGATGGCTTTGATGGTGTGCATGCGATTCTCGGCTTCCTGGAAGCAGCGGGAATGCTCGCTGTAAATCACGTCGTCTGTGACTTCCATGGCCTCGATACCGTGTTCTTCCTTAATCTTGGCCGCATATTCGGTTTCGGCGTTGTGGAACGCGGGCAGGCAGTGCAGGAAAATCCAGTTCGGGTTCTTGATATGGCTCACGAGTTCGGCGTTGACCTGGAACGGAGACATCAGGCGAACGCGCTCTGCAAACTGGGATTCTTCGCCCATGGCAGCCCAGACGTTGGTGTAGACGGCATCAGCGTTTTCCACGGCATCGATGGGGTCGTTGGTCACGCGAATGGTCGCGCCCGATTCAGCCGCGAACTTCTGAGCAATCTCGATAATCGCGGGGTCGGGCTCGAGCTCTTTCGGGGTGGCGTTGACGTAGTTCACGCCCAGAATCGCGCTCGTGATCATGAGCGAGTTCTGCACGTTGTTGCGGCCCTGACCAATATAGGCGAGCGTTAGACCTTCGAGCTTGCCGAATTCTTCCTTGATGGTCATGAAGTCGGCAAGCATTTGGGTGGGGTGTTCGCGATCGGTAAGCCCGTTCCATACAGGCACGCCTGAGTATTCAGCGAGCTGCTCAACGTGCTCCTGCTTGAAGCCGCGGAACTCAATCGCGTCGAACATGGAGCCCAACACGCGGGCGGTGTCGAGTACCGTTTCCTTCTTACCGAGTTGAATGTCGTTTTTGCCCAGATACTCGGGATGTGCGCCCAGATCGATGCACGCGGTGGTGAAGGCGGCGCGGGTGCGAGTGGAGGTCTTCTCGAAGATCAGCGCGACGTTTTTGCCTTCGAGATAGTGATGGGGAATGTTCTTCTTTTTCGCGTCTTTCAAATGTTCGGCGAAGCCGATAAGCCACATGAGCTCATCTTTAGTGAAGTCGCGCGTGGAAAGAAGATGCCTTCCCTGGAAAACGGAATCCTGCATGTCGTGCTCCTTTCGGTTGGATGTTTGTCCTTTCCCCGACGGACATTGCGCAGACATGCGGCAACCCCTCCTGACAGGATAGATATATACTTCACGCCCCGGATGGGGCGGTAAAGCCAATCGAAGCGTGCGTTCGGTTTGAAAAGACGAGTGAGCTTTGAGGAAAATCCCAAGCTCATCGAGCCTTTCCTTGTGTGACACGAATCATAAAGTTGCGCGAGATTGAGCTTTGTGGACGATCGGACAAAACGAATCGCCCAGCTTTGTCCGATTGTCCAAAGCTGGGCGATTCGTTGGAGAGCGTATGGATGCTGTGCCTTTTAGGCGAGGAACGTCAAAATGAGAAAAGCGACGAGCTCTTTGTCGGAGGCGTATTCGAGGTTGAGCACTGCTTTGATTTTCTTCAGCCGGTATCGAATGGTGTTGGGGTGCTGGAAAAGGGAATCGGCCGCTGCTTTCACGTCGCCGAGGGCGTCTGCGAGCGCACGAGCCGTTTGCATGAGATCGGTATTATTTTCGTTGTCGTATGCTTGCAGCATCGAGCGGTACATCGCGCAGGTGCGTGAGAACAGCGGACTCGTTTTCGCAGATAGGGAAAAGGCCTCCATGCCGAGCTCTTGCCACGACAACTTTCGCACGCCGCGTTTGCGCGCTTCGGTGAGGCACGCAAGCGCCTGACGAATGCTCAAATCGGAGCTTGCGAGTACGAACCGGCTTCCGATGCCGCAGCAAAGGGGTCCTGAATTGGCAATGTCGCAGGCGATGGAATCGACGACGCGGTTATCGCCATCGGCTTGCGTTCCATATGACACGAGCGCGAGGGCGCATTCGTGGAAGCGGCAAGCGAAAGTCGAATCGACCTCGGGGTGCTGTTCTTCCGCATTCTTCAGAAGGGTTTGCACCATTCCTAAAACCGCGTACAGCGAGCTCTCGTCGTTTGCTTGGGGCGCAACCGCGAAGCAGTTCATCGTCGCGCCCGTTATGTTGGCGATGTCGTATATTTTGCGCCTGATTTGCTCGTTGTTCTGGCCTGCAAGAAGCGCGTCGATCGCTTCGTTGCGGTTGGATTCTTGCTCGTCGCGGCGAATGAGGTCGAGCGCCTGATAGGCGACCATCTCGTGGAACGCCCCCGTGTAAAGGTATACGGGCACGCCGCATTTTTCGCTTGTTTGGCGAACGCGGTCGGTTATCGGAGGGTCATAAACGGTTTTGATTGCGATACCCGATACTCCGCGCGACATCATTACGCACAGCGACTCTTCGGCGATGCGCTCGTCGTTGTTTGCGAACCCGAGATTGGTGACGATGAATTCGCCCGGGTAGTACACGCTGTATTTGTTGTAATCGGGCGGGCAGTCGAGAATGCCGACGTTGTGGACCGGGCGCGTGCCCGCATGTGGGCACTCCGCGATTGGCGCCACTTTTTCGAACGCAGGTAAAGCGAGAATATCAGCGACGGTAATCATGCTACCTCCTTCTGAGTGCGTTGTGCAATTCGCCCTGCGCTTCCTTCGGCATATGCGGATCGAAGCAGGAATAGACTCTTTTCCAAAGTGTACGGTGTGGCTATAATAGCGCTATCCAGCAAACCAATATACGTGTAAGTTCACGCGTTACTTTTGCGTGCCGAGAATTGCCGTGTATGCATGATGCTGGTCTTCTTTTTAGCCTCATGCTTTCGCGCAAGGAGGCTTTCAATGATTGTTTCCTCATCGCTTTCTACTATCGATTTCATTGTCATTGCGATTTACTTCGCCGTTGTTATCGGCGTCGGCTTTATTGGGGCGATTTTTGCTAAGACGAAAGAGGATTATCTCGTCGCTGGCAGGCGGCTTTCCTTCCCTCTGTTCTTCGGGTGCATGGCGGCTTTGACGCTCGGCGGCGGCTCCACCTTGGGAAGTACCGAGCTAGGATACTCTTTCGGTTTTGGTGGTATTTGGCTCAACTTGAGCATTGGCATAGGGCTAATTGCTGCTGGTTTTTTGGTGACGAGCAAGTTGTCAAAGCTGCGCGCACTCAGCGTGAACGAAGTCGTTGAAAGTAGCTACGGACCCGTGGCTCGTATTTTCAGTTCGGTGCTTACCCTTATCTATACGCTTACGCTCAGTGTTACTCAAGTGATTGCGATTGGCACGATTATCCATGGCATTTTGGGTATTGATGCGACACTTTCTATGGTTGCGGGCGGTGGCGTGGTGATTTTGTACACCTTCGTTGGCGGTATGTGGTCGGTCACGATGACCGACATCGTGCAATTCGTTGTGAAGACGATCGGCATTCTCATCCTCGCTCCGATATGCTGCCTCGCGGCAGCCGGCGGTTGGGATGGACTTATCTCGAGCCTTCCCGCGTCGTACATGTCGCCGGGTAACATGGGTTTCGACCGCAGCTTCGCCTATATCGTGCTTTACGTGCCTGGACTGATTATCGGTCAAGATATTTGGCAGCGCATCTTTACTGCGAAAAACGAGCGAATTTCAAAAAAGGGCACTATTTGTGCGGGTTTCTACAGTATTCTGTACGCTTTTGCCACGGTAATCATAGGCATGAGTGTATGCGCTTTGCTTCCAGCGTTGGACAACCCAAACGATGCATTCGTCGTGGGCGTTACGACGTTTCTGCCCGCTGGGATTCGTGGAGTCATTCTTGCCGCAGCTATGGCGGCCGCGATGTCGGTATCGAGCGGAACCATTTTGGCTTCATCGACGATTCTGTACAACGATCTGTATGTGCGCTTCGTGAACAAGAAACCTACAAGGATGCACGAGGTGAACGTGACACGTGCGTTCGCGGCGATTATCGGCGTTACCGTTATGGTGTGCGCGCTATGGATCAACGATGTACTCGTTGGAATCGATATCAGCTATGGCTATTTATCGGGGTGCGTATTCGTGCCGCTTATTGCGAGCTTCGTGCTGAAGCGTTTCAGTCCCAAGGCTGGGTTGTGGGCTCTCGGCGTGAGCGGCGTTGTGGTAACGGCATGCTTCATCACGCTGGGCGCGTCGGGTTCAACGCCGATCGTCGCCGGCATGGTGAGTGGTCTTATCGCATATGTTGTGGCGAATATTACGGACAAGAATAAAGTTAACTCACCGCTCTCAAAGGAGATGCTTGAACAAAGTGGGGAGTGAGATGAAGCGGGGAAGCGCTGTGCGGTTTCGCTCATAAAAGTGTAACATTGCGTCGAAAACTCGCTCTAAAAAATGTATAACGCCTGGTGAACAGCTATTGTGCGACCTGTAGGGCAAAAGTGTGTCCGGGATTATTGCTCGGGGCGCGTCTTGAATCCTGGAGAAACTACCTCGAGGAGAGATCAGGAAGGCGCGCCCAAAGAAAGCAATCAGCGAGGTGCTGACATAGGTTCCGGCATATCTGGACGAGGGGCGCTCGGTTCGAGACGAGGAATGCCGCTTCGGCGCGGGCTGTGAGGGCGTGGCGGGGCGGAGGCGCAAATGCAGACGTGACGGTGACCTCGAGGACGGCCGTCTCCGCCCTGAAGAATACCCGCTTTGGCTTCTAGGGCCGCCCTCGACTGCCGTTTCGCGAAAAGGGCCGCGCGCGAAGGGGCTTCGCGAAGGCGCCATTCGTAATTTTGGGCCCGGTGCCCCTGCTTGCCAAGCGAAGCCCCGCGTCTTCAATCCAGCGGAACTTGCGTCGGCACCCTCGCACGGGGGAAGTTTGCTCCTTCGCTGCGGTCAGCGATGAGCCTTCGCGCCTGCCGGTGGTGGGGGATTCCGTCTTTTGCCTTCCTCTTGGTCTTTGGCTCGAATGTTCGAACGCCCAAATGAGGCCGACGAATTCAAGGGAACAAAAAAGAGGCATCGACCTGCGCCAATGCCTCTGAATGGGATGCGCTTTTTGTCCCATGGGCCTATTGTGCGCGTTGAACACAATGAAGCCCGCTTAGTGATGGAAACACTGAGCGGGCTTCTTGATGCAATATGTGTTTTGTTCAGGGACGGCCGGTTAAATTTTGCCCAAGCGGCCGCCCCTTATTTCGCCGGCCGCGACGTGTTATGTCGCTTGCGAGACATCTTGTCGGTCGCGCCGCGTCATACCGGTCGCGATGCGTTATGCTAGTCGCGGCGCGTCATGCATCGGCAACCGCTCCGACCGCTCCGTCCGTTACCCTAACGAACGTCGTGCCCCTTGCGCATCTTCCTGGCCGCAATCGCGACGGTCAGAGCGCCTGCGGCCATCAGTAACACGGCAAATTCAATGGCCAGAGCGCTGCTGTCGCCCGTCTGGGGAATGTTTCCTGCGGCGGGTTTGTTATTCGCTGCGGGCTTGGTGCTGGCGGCCGGCTTGTCACCAGTCGCGGGCTTGTCGGTCGCGGCGGGAGCGGTCTTTTCCGTATAGACGTTTTCAAACGTCATGCTCGCTACAGGCATATCCTGCGTCTTCTCGTAGAACGCGCCGTTGTCGGTCTCAACAAGCTGAACAGGGAAAATATCGTAGCTCGACTGGGTGGCGGACTGGCCGTCGGTTGCAATCTCGTATTCATAGCAGAAGATTTGGTAGACGGCGTCGGAATAAGTCCAGTTCGTCACGCCCGTGTTCTTCTCGCGCACGCAGAAGCCCTCGCAGGTCATGTCGCGAACCTGGCTCTTCGGGCCCTGAATGGTGAGAAGCCCCTCGTATTCACCCGCGCCATTCGTGGCGACAGTCGCCGTTACGGTTACGTCGGTGTAGTCCTCGATTTGGCCAACGCCGACGTTGAAGATTTCGAGCTCGAATTCTTGCGCTCCAGGAGCGACGTCGCCGCCCTTCTTAACAGTCTTCGTGAAGGGGAAGGAATAGGTGGCAGATTTCTCGCCGGTAACGAAATGGATGTTCTTGTAAAGATGCAGGAAGCCCTTGGCCTGCTCGGCGCCGTCGTGCTCGATGAGGTTGATGGTCGCGCCCTCGCTATCGACAGCGACGGCGTAGGTCAGGTCGAAATCGTTGCCGATGACGGGGCTGTCGGAAAGCGCTGGGATGTTTTCATCGTTGGTGTTTTTGGCATCGATTTCGGCCGCATAGACCGTGAAGTCGCCGTCGCAGCCAGTGGGGTATTTGCCGTCGAGCGTGACGTGGGCATTGCTTCCAATGGTCACGTCGCCGCCCGCCCACAGGGCAGAATCGGCGGTAGAGGTCGATTGGACGGAGGCACCACTAATCGTCAAATTGCTGGCGGCGAACAGACCAGGATAGACGCTCTTTGCTACGACATTGGAGTTCGAAATGCGAATGTTGCCGCCCGTTGCGCCGCCGCGGGAGCTGATGAACGCGGCGTTGCAATTGTTTTCCGTCGCAGAGATATCGACCACGCTGCTGTTTTCGATAATGAGGTTAATGGCGTCGACGCCTGCAAACAGCGCGGCAGATGTGACCTGCGCGTTGTCGAGCGAGACTGTGCCGTTGCTTGCGATGCCAATGCCGCCAGGGGCGTTAACGACGAGGCTCGTTTCGCGTACCGAGACGTTGCCGGCGGCGATACCGTCCATGGTTTCTCCGCCGACGTTAACCTCGAGGCTGCCCGGGCCCTGGATTTCGATGCTCCCTGCGGCCTTGATGCCCATATTGTCGTTAAAGGTAATGGAATTGCGGCCTTGAAGCGCAATGGTCAAATTGTTCGTCAGCTTCGAATCGATGCCGCCATAATCGACAACATTTGTGATGGATGCATTGTTCAGCGTAAGGGTTTGCGTGGCGGGGTCGTACGTTGCCGTACCCTCGCCGCATTCGATGGTGAGATTATCGCTAGTGAACTGTTCGCCGTTGACGTACAGGTCGTAGTACGACGTGTCGGCGAAGGCCGATGCCGGCAGCATCACCATGGCGAAGGCAAGCGCTGCGGCAAAGCTCATTAGTTTCCGTATCTTACTCATGACGCTCCTCTCGTTATGGCGGGCTCGCAAAGGGGCGTAGACGGCGGCGGACGCGTTCTGGTGAAGCCCGGTATGTCAACGCGTGGTGCCCGGTGGGCGCTGCGGTGCGTCGATATTACGGGCTACGTCGTGCCCTTAATGGCTCGACGCCGCGGTTCGCCCATGTTGCGGTTTTCGACGCAGTGCCCTTTTTCGATAGCTTTGCGATCATATGCCATTGTATCGCAGAGCGAATGTCCTGCCCATACCGCTCCAAGGCTCAATTTCCGATGAAGCATGAGCCGTGTGGCCCAAAAATGAGGCCGAGCGAGTGGCGTTTGCGGAAGGGGCGCGGCTGGGTGGTCGAACATGGATACGCTATGGGTTCGGGGCGCGGATTCTTGTGGCGCAATGTGATTATGACGGCGTGCCTTGTCCGCGGTCCCTATCGCAAGAGCGAGGGCGTCATAGCGAATAACTCCTCTTTCGAGTGGATTCCGAGCTTTTTATAGATATTGTTGACGTGAGCTTTTGTGGTTCCGTTGGCGACGAAAAGTTCCTCCGAAATCTCGGAGACCGATTTGCCTTTCAAGAGCAGGTTCAAAACCTCCGCTTCTCGGCTGGTTAATTTGTAAACTGATGCGATTCTTGTTGCAAAATCATTACTTCCAAATGAGGTGACGTGATCGAATTGAGCACGGGAGAGTTCGGTGGTCACGACGTCGCTTGTGACCCTGATTCCAATCATGGCGCAAATGATAAGCATGGTTACGATTGCCGTTGCTACAAAAGCATGGAGCAAGGTGCTTGCCCCATTCGTTACGAGGATTTCGGTGGTGCTGAATAGATGTCGTCCCGTGAATAGCCCTAAGTACAAGCCGAGCACGAGTAGACATGATGATCGGACCGATTTTGAATTGCGTTCACGGATTAAAGCGCAATACAGCGCAATTACGAATACCAAGTAAGTGAAAAAGCCCACGCCTGTTAGTATTTTTGGTAGGTTGACAAGTTGTTGACTAAAAAGGGCAAGAAGGATTCCGAAAATTGTGATAGGTGTAGCTATGTAGTACAAGGTTGTTATTTTGATTTTGTGGGAGAAAATAAAGACCGCAATCATAAGGGCGGTGGAATAGATGGCTATGGTCCAATCATGCGTATTGTGAAAGTCCTCGAGCGAAACAAAGCATGTTGTATACATTACGCCAACACCAAAGAAAAAAGTTACGCCGAGTAGGCCCTTTTCAGCTGACGCCCTGAGATTGGGTTCACTTTCGTGTATTGCCCCGATTTCGGTAGTTTTGCGAATGCTGACGTAGAGCAGGCCCATCGAGCACAGAATGATTGCGACGAGAAGGCAAACAAGGCGGGTGCCGCATAGCCCAATGGCGAACCAAGACAGGCTGATGGAAAGCGCCGTAGATGCGAGTGCGTATATTAAAACAATTATATTGTCGTGTTTTGCGAATACGCTGAGCCATAGGAGAATTTGCGTCATGAGGAAACCGGAGAAAAGAACGGAAGCCAACAGCCCGACTAAGGGTGACGGCTGATTGGCAAAGAGCGGAACCTCCATGAGCAGAATTGCAGCTAATCCGCTTAGCCCCGATGCTAGTATTGTCTTTTGCTCAAATAGCCTCTCTTCGAAAGGTTTAGATATCGCAATATATGCCGCGAGAATTATGCAGCTTGAAATGCATATTACGTCGGGGTAGGTTATTCCACGTGCAAGGCTTATAAGGCCGAATCGGTAGTTGATAAAAAATTGGATCGAAATGCCGAATGCTGGACCGAGCAGGTACCAGTAGCTTATGTAGACAAGTAATGTATTCATTGTTGGTCGACTATGCTCAGCGGGTTCTTTCTCCATGGTGCCCTCTTTTATCGGTGTCCCTTCCTCGGTTAATTATGTCATGTTTTGCGATTGCGTTGCGGTTATATGTCCTAACCCTGATTCTCTTTTTCCTCTTTATTCTGATTATTGGATTGTCATTTTGCCTGCTCAACGATTGGGTTATAGGATATAACCCAATATATCAATCACCTAGGTCTTAGGTTAGGGTGCCTGGGCGCGATAGATTCCCTATAAGGATCGAGCCGAAGTGCTTAAGGGGTAGGCTCGATAAGGTTTCCGCATAGCGGATGTGTTGGAAGGGGAGTCACATGTCTATTGAAGTTACGCGTCGAAATTTTTTGGCGGGGATGGCAGGCGCTGGCGCGTTGGCAGCGGTTGGTCTTGCGGGTTGTTCGTCTGGGAGTGCCGAAAGCCAGGCGGCTGCGCCTGCTGGCGAAAGCGGGACTCAGGTACCCGGCTCATCGGAGCCCGCTTTTCTTACTGCGCCAGACCCAATTCCTGATAGCGAAATTGCAGAGACGATCGATTGTGAATTGGTAATTTGTGGTGCTGGCATTTGCGGATTGCCCGCGGCTATGCTTGCAGCTGAAAACGGAGCCGATGTTCACGTGCTCGAAAAGGGCAGCACGTATGGGCTGTTCCGCCTTTGCACGGCTGGTTTTAACTCTGATCTTCAAAAGCGCTATGATTTGACGACCGATCGAAAGGAGTTCGTGACTTCGACTTGGGCTATTACGAACGGCGTTCAAGGTCGCATGTCTTCGTACGGGCTTTGGTTTGATAATTCGGCCGAATATATCAATTGGCTCGAGAAGATTTTCAATGACGAGGGGTATCAGCTGGTCCCCGCGGCATCGCTCGAGTACAAGATTACTAACGATGGTATCGGCATGGCGGGTGCAAACCCCCTGTGGCAGGCATTCTCGCAGATGATTTTCTTCGCCCATGAAGACGGTAGCTTCTTTGCTACGGGCAATCCTGTTGACTGGACGGGCGTTATGGAGAAGTATGCAACCGACCATGGTGCGACGTTCCACTACAATAGCCCGGCTGTCCAGCTGATACGAGACAGCGACGGACGCTGCTCGGGCGTTATTGCCAAGAACGAGAACGAAGAATATGTGCGGTATAACGCATCAAAGGGTGTTCTTCTCACGACGGGTGACATGGGTGCCGACCATGAAATGATGGAGTACTACAATAGGTCCCTTAGCAAGATCATCCGCTATAACGTCAACGCCAATGACACAGGTGACGGTCAGAAGATGGGCATGTGGATTGGTGCCGATATGGACGAGTTTGCCTGCGGCGACCTGTGGCCTTTTGCGGCGGTTATGATGGATGGCACTCTGCCAGACTTCCTCGACGGCACTCATTTTTATGCGGGCGTAGCGTCTGTTCCGGGTGTTATGGTGGTTGATGGCGCTGGTCGTCGCCTTATGGCTGAGAACCTGCCGTTCCAGAGTCCGTCGATTCCGAAACTCACTTGTACCCCTGATGGTTGCGCGTGGAGTATTTGGGATAGCGCGTGGGAGGAGAAGTGGCCCAAGGACGGCTATATGGTCGAAGACTATACTGCCTCGAATACCCAAAAAGAAGTCGACATGAATGTTGAGAAGGGTTTGACGTTTAAATTCGACACCCTTGACGAGCTTGCCGAACATTGCGGCTTCGATAAGGAAATGTTTACGGCGTCTATCAATCGTTATAATGAGCTTTGTGAACTCGGGGAGGATCTCGATTTCTATAAGGATGCCGTGTGGATGACCGGCATCGATACTCCGCCTTATTATGCATCGAAGCACTGCTCATCCATGACTTCTACCCGTGGTGGCCTGAAGAACGACGAGCGTTGCCGCGTTCTCGACAAGGAAGGCAAGCCTATCCCTGGTTTGTATGCGGCAGGTAATACCGCAGGTTCTTTCTACGGTAGCGTGTATCCGCCGAATGTTATGGGTTCAGGCATCGGCCATGGCCAGTGTTTCAGCTGGCTTGCGGTCAAGGATATTCTTGGCCTCGACTACATCCATTCCAACATTTAAGGGGTGTTGGCCATGAATCGGAGAAAGGCGCAGTTGCTTTCAATTGCACTAGCGATAGGTGTCCTTGCGTTAACCCTGGCGGCTTGTGGTGCGTCTCCTGCCTCTTCGGACCAAAAAGCTAGCGGAAGTTACGCGACCGGCTCGTTGATGCAGGTGCATGAGAATGGCCAGCTTGATGGTGTTGAAGACTATAGCAATAAATTATGTTTAAGCTGCCATCCTCGTAGTGCGATTGTTGAGGCGAATGCAGATTATGGCGGACGGGAAGGGTTTAATCCTCATAGCTCCCATAACGCTGCGGGGGATTGCATCTCGTGCCATTCTGTCGAAGGGGAATCCGTGTTGACCTGCAATGAGTGCCACGATGCTCCTCTTCCCGATGGGTGGGTGAGTGCGGAACGCGGAAGCGGTCCATTGCACAAGCTCTTCTCGTAGTCTCATAGGCTCAATCCTCCCTTAGTCTCCCCCGTTCCCTTCTCGGGGGAGACTTTTCATGTGGTTAACTGGTTTAATATGCGGCCCTTTGCAAGTGTGGTTGCGGCATTTTTTGTTGAATGGATTGGTCTCATTCGGGGTAATTTGCACAATGATGCCGCAGAGTTAATTTGCAAGAAACTGCCCTAAGGCGCAGGGCGCCCTGGTCTCTCGGTTTCGTTTCCTGATCGAATGGTATGATTTCCTCGTAATACGAACGAATCAATTGCCTTGTGGAGCGGGTGGGGAATCGTGGCGAGTGCCTACATTGCATGGTACTTATTTTTCGCTGGCGCTGGTGCGAGCGCGTTTGCGATTGCCTCTGTCGTCGATTTCGCTTTAAGGCTGAGCTCTCGGCCGAATCTGCTGAAAATCTCACCAATCACAGATATCGGAATGGTGCTCGGCCCAATCATGGTGGCTGTGGGATGCGTCTTTCTGCTTCTCGATCTCGGCGACCCGTCAATTGCCTTTAACGTTTTCCTAAGGCCGTCGAGCCTTTTAGGATTCGGTTCGTGGGCGATTTTCTTATTCTGGCTTTTTGCGGTCGCCTCTTTGGCGTTCGGCCTGATGCCCCATTGCCGCGCGTCGAAGCTTGTAGAGCCCCTTTTACAGCTTCTGGCCGCGATCCTTTCTATCATCGTCATTCTTTATTCGGGCGTTTTCTACTCGCTTTTTCCGTCGGTTCCGTTCCTCAATACTCCGCTTGTTCCAGCGCTTTTCACGGCTTCGGCCTTTTCGTCGGGGGCGGGTCTGCTCGTCGTTGTCGGCTTTTTCAGACAAACGTGCGAAGGCGTTCTTGAGGGCATGAATGGCCTATCTGCGATAGACGTGGCAATTGTGCTTGTCGAGGTCATTCTATTGACAGCCCTTTTGGCTCGTCCAGCGCTTTTCCCGGAAAGCGATGCTTCGCTGTCGTCTTCCGCCCTTTTGTTCGGTGGCTTATCGTTACTATTTTGGGCGGGCGTCATCGTCGTCGGTTGCGTCATTCCTCTAGCGGTGGACTTGACGTGCCTTGCCCATCCGCGTCCGACTGTTCTGTGCATTGGCGGCATATCCGCGCTCGTCGGCGGTGTTTGCTTAAGGTTCTGTATTCTTATGGCAGCATCGAGGTTTGCGATTGGTTTTGTTGCCGCGCAGCCATTTTGGGTTTAGCTCATAACATCGAAAAGGAAAATCGAGAGTATAAGGAAGGGGGCAGCTGCGATGGAGCCATCGGGCATTTTCCAAATTGACGAGAGTAGCGGTGTCCCCATTTGGATTCAGATTCGCAAGAGACTCATCTATTTAATCGGCTCAGGCCATTTTAAGTCTTCCGAAAGGCTGCCTTCCGTAAGGGAAATGTCGGTTCGCTTTGGCGTTAACTACAACACGATTAACAAGGTCTACCAGGACCTTGAGCGGGATGGGTATATTTACACGAAGCGCGGGCTTGGCACGTATGTTGCCGAGGGGCTGCCCGAGTCCGCTTCGATCGACGATGATATTGCCTCCATGGCCGACGAGCTGTCTAGCCGGGCGGTCGAAAAAGGAATGTCTCTAGGCGATCTTCTAGAGATTGTTCGAGTGCATTATTCGAGGGCCGCTGCACGTGGTGCTCGGAGCGATTTATAGCAATAGGAATGCGGATAGGCGATAGGGGCGGTTATGCGCAGCAAGGAGAAAAGGGAAGCCGAGAAAAGCGAAGCTCGGAACGCTTCGGCGAATAAGAAAGCGGCGGCGCCTCAGCCGAAGCGCACTTCCAAGGCCGGCGTGTTCTGCTTCGCTGCGGCGATATTCGTTCTATTTTCCCTGATAGGGACGGCTCTCGTTTCCCTGGTCGTGGGCCTATCTGCTTGGACATGCATTGCGGGCGCTTGCTTCGGCGCTGTCGGCTGCTATTCAATCAGAATCGCAAATCAGTGGGAACGCGTCGTTATTCTTCGGCTGGGAAAATATAACCGGCAGGTTGGCCCTGGTTTGTATTTCGTCATCCCCATCATTGAATACGCTGCCGCGCACGTCGACCAGCGAATCATAACGACTCCCTTTATCGCAGAAGAGGCTCTCACGGCCGATTTGGTTCCGCTGGACATTGACGCGGTTCTTTTTTGGATGGTATGGGATCCGAAAAGCGCGTGCGTCGAGGTGGAAGACTATTCATCCGCAATATGGTGGGCCGCTCAGACGGCGCTGCGAGACGCTGTTGGCCGCATTAATTTGGCGGAGGTCGCTACTCGTCGTGAGCAAATCGACGAGGAGGTCAAAAGCATACTCGACGAGAAAACGAACAGTTGGGGGATCACCGTTGTCTCGGTTGAAATCAGGGATATCGCCATACCGTCCGACTTGCAAGATGCCATGTCGAAAGAGGCGCAGGCCGAGCGCGAAAGAAACGCCCGCCTTTTGCTCGCCGAAGTTGAGAAGGATATCTCCGAGATGTTCGTCGACGCCGCTTCTGTGTACGACAAGAACGATAAGGCGCTGCAATTGCGAACGATGAATCTCATTTACGAAAGCGTCAAGGAAAAGGGCGGGCTTGTTATCGCCCCGAGCGCTTTCAGTGAAGGCTTCAACAACATTGATAGCTTCAAAGATATTTTGAAATAGAGCGTATAAAGGCCTCCTCAGGAGGCCTTTTCTATCCTAAAGATAGGATAGTTCAAGCAATTGAGTGTCATATAACTGTATGTTACCATAGCGCCAACGAGGGAATTAGATATCGAAAAAAGGGGTCTCTATGGGGGTAGGGGTTTCGATCGGTAGTTCTTCCGGGGCGACGCGTTTTTCTATGTCGCTCTGCAACTGAAATCACCAAACAATTTAATCGACGGCGCTGGAAAAACCAGCGCATCCAAGCGTATTGCAAGGCTGCCTAAACAACAGTCTTAAGTTTGCGCGCTAAAAGCGTGCATCGATAGTCGTGTATGCAGGGAAAAGGGGGAAATATGGGAAAGCATCAACCGGCTATTTCACGTCGAGGCTTCGTTGCGGCATCGGGAGCCGTCGCCTTGGGCGCAGGCCTGGGAGCCACGGCAACGGGGTGTTCTTCCGGTGGCGACGCGGCAAAGGGAGGGGATGCCCAAAAAGAAGACAAATGGGTTCCTACGACATGCAACATGTGCTTCAATCAGTGCTCCATTCTGGCCCATGTGGTCGATGGAAAGGTTGTTGAGCTCAAGGGCAACCCCGATAGCCCTGTTGGGCGCGGGCATATTTGCGCCAAGGGCGCATCGGGCATTATGCAGCTTTACGATCCGAATCGAATCACGAAGCCGATGAAGCGCACCAATCCCAAAAAGGGGTTTGACCAAGATCCTGGTTGGGAAGAAATCAGCTGGGATGAGGCTTACGAGCTCGTCAACAAAAATATTAGCGAGGCCATTGAGCGCAGCGGCCCCCATGCCGTTACGGGCATGTCGATGGTTGCAAGCCAGGCAGGAAGTCTTGTGCGACATACGGCCCTTGGCGTTATCTACGGCAACGCAGAGGGAAGCTGCTCGGACATCTGCGGCGCTGGCGTGCACCAACTTGAGTATCTGCATACTGGCGCAGGCAATGCGATGCCCGACTACAAATACTGCAATTACATTGTTCAATTCGGAACCAACGCCGGTACGGCGACGCGCCATGGTTTCAACATGACGGTCGAGCCTTTCTCGGAGCGCCGTAAGGAAGGTTTGCGTCTCGTGAGCTTCGACCCCCACATGGGCGGATCTGGCGAGCAGGCTGACCTTTGGGTTCCCATTCTGCCTGGAACCGATGCTGCGGTAGCTTTGGCTATGGCGTATGTTCTTGTTCATGAAGAGAATCTCATCGATGTCGACTTCCTGACGAATCGAACCAATGGCCCCGCGCTTGTTGACCTCGAAACGAAGCGAATCATTCGCGCTGAAGGCTCGAACAAGGCTCTCTATATGGACCTTTCCGACAATGCCGTGAAGCCTTATGACGAGTGCGAGAAGCCTGCGCTTGAAGGCACGTTCGAGGTCGATGGAAAGACGTGCTCGACTGGTTTCACCTTGTACAAGGAGCACATTAAGACCTACACGCCGGAGTATGCGGAAAGCATCTCGACCGTTCCCGCTGCGACGATTCGCCAGGTTGCGAAAGAGTACGGCGAGGCGGCCCATATCGGAGAGGCGATCACCATCGATGGCGTGACGCTTCCGTATCGCCCTGTGTGCGTCGATGCGTTTTCGGGCATTACACGCCACAAGCATTCTTTCTTGACATGCTGGTCGGTATTCTCGCTCAACAATCTTGTTGGCGCGACGAACGCCGTTGGCGGCTTTATCGGCTTTGATCCGGCATGCAATGGCTGGGCCGATAACAATCCCCAGATGGCCTTCCGTCCTGGAATTTGGGAAGAGGACGGCTTCATCGAAGATGTGTCGCTCATGCTCGCGTTCCCGCATTCTTATTATCAGAAGATTCGCGAGTCCGACTATACGCCGACGACGATGGGCATGCTTGAGCTGCAGCCTATGTCTGAGGACAACCACTTTGAGCATGTTGCACAGGCTCATCCGGACCTTTACCACACCCAGGCGGCTGAAGTGGCGTTCTGCTATGCGTGCAATCCGATTAAGTGGTGGGGAAATTACGACGAGCAGGCCGAGATTTTCAAGAGCTACAAATATGTCATCGGCGTCGATATCTTCCTTAACGAGTCCTCGTATTTCTACGACGTGATTCTGCCGGAGTGCTGCTATCTTGAGCGCCTCGAGCCGTTGCCGCACTTCGCTCTCAACCATCGCGTTATTGGCGGTCTCGACAATCCATGGGCCGTTACGGCGTGGCAAAAGGTTGTCGAGCCGAAGGATGACGCGCCGTCGAGCTTCCAGCTCTTTGCCGAGTTGGCGCACCGCGCTGGAAAAGACGCCGAGTTCATCGCGACTTTGAACGCCATGTATCGCGTGAAAGACGAGTATTCGGTTCCTATGGACCAAAAGCTCGAGCCTGAGGCGTTCGCCGATTCGGTGCTCAAGAGCGTCATTGACGAAGAGCATGGTATCGAGTGGATGAAGGAGCATGGCGTTTACACGTATCCCAGGAAGATAGACGAGGTCTATATCTGGGCAAACGATGCTCCCGGAAAAGTTCCTCTGTATTGGGACTTCATGCTTGAGGCAAAGGAAAAGGTCGAAGCGAAGGTAGCCGAGCTTGATATTCCTTGGGAAACCGATGACTATCAGCCGCTCCCCGATTGGAAGCCTGGTTGCGGATTCGATATTGAGGACCCGGATTACGACATCATCCCCGTCTACTACACCGATGCGGTCAATACCGATTCGTGGCTCATGGAGAACCCCTGGATCAATGAGATCAATGAGGCGAATCCCTATGGCTACACCATCGAAATGAACAAGGCGACTGCGGAGGCGAAGGGCTTGGCGAGCGGGGACAGCGTTCGTCTCGAAACTCTCGAGGGCGTTTCTGTCGAAGGCAAGCTTGCGGTTTCCGAGGGCGTTCATGCTTCGTGCGTCTCGGTTATCGGCGGCGACTGGGGCTCGAAGTCGGAGTTCATGCCTATCGCGAAGGACAAGGGCGTGCCGATTGTGCACCTTCTTCCTGGTCAGACGCCCGATCGCATGGATCATGTTTGCTCCGCGTTCGACCAGTGCATCCGCGTCAAAATCGAGAAAATCGCTTAAGGGGGTTGTGAGCTATGGCATATGGAATGCTGATTGATTTGAAAAAATGCGTCGGTTGCCATGCGTGCGCGACGGCATGTAAAGGGGCGCATGGAACCCCTCCGGGGGTAACCCGTTCTCACGTTGAGCGAAGCTTTGAGGGCACGTATCCAGACGCGAGGAAAACGATTCTGCCTGTGTTGTGCAACCATTGCGAAAACGCGCCCTGCGTCGAAGCGTGTCCTTCGGGTGCTACGACGAAGAGGGAAGACGGCATTGTCGTCATTGATAAGGAAGTGTGCATCGGCTGCAAGGCGTGCGTTTCTGCGTGCCCCTATGGCGCTCGTTACTACTACGAGAGCGAAACGGGCTATTTTGGCGAGCTCAACGAGTATGAGCAGGTCAAGTATGCGGAAGATATGCCTACAGGCAAGGTCGACAAATGCACGTTCTGCGCCGACCGAATTGATGCGGGCAAAGGCGAGGTCCAGGCTTGCGTCGCGGCATGCCCGGCGGGAGCTCGAGTTTTCGGCGATCTCGAAGAGATAAAGAAGAAGGCCCTGGACGAAGGCGGCTTCCAGCTTGCTCCGGAAAATGGCACCAATCCATCGGTTTGGTATATTCCGAATAACGTTGTGGAAGCGGGAGAAGCGAAATCCCAGAATTAGGCCGTTGGCGTAAAGCATGAATAGAGAAGGGCGTGCGGGGCACGCCCTTCTTTGTAAGGAGTGCCCATGTCGGAAAGAAACGCTAGTTTTAGAGTTGATGAGCAGGGGCCTCATTGTCTGCGCGTGCCCTCGTTTCATTATGGTTCGGCTGGGCTTACTCCTTTTGAATCTGCGGTGGTGCAGGAGCTTGTCGTTCGCATGTTCGTTAATAGCCGGCAGGTTGATACGCTTACGTGCTCGCCTTGGAGCGTCGAAGAGCTGACCTACGGCAGGTTGTATTTCGATGGGATCATTAACCAGGCGAGCGACGTAACTGACATTCGGATTGATGTCGACGCTGGCTTGGTTGATGTTTTGATTTCCGGCATGATGGGCGCTGCGCCCGATTCTCTTTTGAGGGAGCATAGTGTTCTTTCATACGTGACGCCTCGCTGGATTATTGACAATATGGCTCGATTTGAAGCGAATTCGGGCCTATTCCGTCGTACGGGTGGAATGCATGGAGCGGCAATCGCCGATGCGGGCGGCTTCCTTGCTCGTTTCGATGATGTCGGACGACACAATGCGATGGATAAGCTCGTGGGGTGGTGCCTGAAAAACCGCGTTGATGCGAGCGATAAGGTCGTTTTGTTTAGCGGTCGTGTTCCTTGGGGGATTATCGACAGGGTTGTTAAGTTGGGTGCATATGCAATTGTTTCCCCAGGCGCTCCGACTGATATGTCGATAAAGGCTGCAGACCAGAATCAAATAATGCTTGTGGGGTTTGCCAAGAACGGCGAATTCAACATTTACGCCCATGAGGAGCTTTTGTCTGACGGGGCGGAGGAGGGCCGCCGCCTCGTTTATTGAAGAGGGGGTCTTTTGCGAACGGCCTAATAGCCGAGCTGTCGTTACGGTGAACTTGAGCGTCGGCTACGCCATTTGGGCGGCCTTGGGAATCGTGCTGACCACGATTATCGCGGTGGCTATGTTCGGCGAGCAACTCAACGGCCCCTCAATCGTGGGTATCGCGCTCATTATTGCCGGCGTGGTGCTGGTCAACATGTTCGGCCCGGCGCGCTAGCTGGCTGCCGGAGTGCCGTACGCCTCGATGTGAAAAGGCGCCTGTTAAACGCTACGAGCATTTAGCAGGCGCCTAGCCGCGCTTGAAGTTACGACGTCGGTTTTGCCAACATTAAAACCTTGGGCCCCTCTTGCTGTGCAAGAGGGGCCCCGAAGCTTATTTTCGTCGCCGCACCTACACGCGTTCGGCGAACTTGTAGCCCACGCGCCATACCGTGAGCAGGTATTTTGGTTGCGAGGGGTTGTCTTCGATTTTCTCGCGAATCTTGCGCATGAACACGGTGATGCTGCTTTCGTCCACGCTGCTGTCGCGGCCCCAGATGTGCTCGTAGATTTGGCCGCGCGTGAATGCCTGTCCGGGATTCGACGCGAGCAGTGCCAGGATTTCGAATTCCTTTGCAGTGAGGTCGACCTTCTTGCCACGCAAATACACCTCGTAGCGATTGAAGAAAATCTCAAGGTTGCCCGTTTTGTTCGATCCTTCGCGCTGCGTTGCTTTCGCGTACGCCAAATTGGCTTTGTGGCGACGCAGATGCGCCTCGATGCGCAACAACAGCTCTTCGGAAGAGAACGGCTTCACCACGTAATCGTCGCCTCCGGCTTTGAAGCCGATCGACTTATCGACGATATCGCCTTTTGCAGAAAGGAATATGACGGGAATTCGGCGCCCTTTCTCGCGAATCGCCTTGCATACGTCAAAGCCGTTCATGCCAGGCATCATCACGTCGAGCAGTAACAGGTCGGGATGCTCGGTCGAAAGCAGTTCCAGCCCTTCTTCGCCGCCGTATGCGCCGCAATACGAATACCCCGCGTCTTCCAAAATGCGTTTAATGAGCGTGTGCACGCCGCAATCGTCATCGATGAGCATCACTTTATACGGTTCGGCCATGTCACTATTCCCCCTTTGCCGCTTGGCGAATCGGCAGATGCACCGTAAACGCCGACCCGTGCCCCAGTTCGCTTTCGAGCGTTATGTCTCCGCCGTGCATCTCGACGTATTCTTTCGCCAAAGCAAGGCCCAGGCCCGTTCCTCGATATTTGCGGGATACTGATGAATCAGCCTGCGCGAATCGCTCGAATATGCGATCCTGATCGGCTTTCGCCACGCCAATTCCCGTATCCGATACGCAAATCCATGCCTGTTCGCAGTCGGGATGATAACTCACCGTTACGCGCACCTTTCCGCTTTCGGGCGTGAATTTCATCGCATTGCCGACGAGATTTTCAACCACATGGCGAATTTTCTCGAAATCGGCTTCGATGAGCGGTACGTCGGCGTCGATGGAGCACGAGAAGTCGATGCCGTTGCGATCGGCGAGTGGGCGCATGACCGATTCCACCATGCCCACTACATCGCCGAGCTCGACCGGCTCGCATGCAAGTTCGGTTCTGCCCGCGTCAACGCGGCTCATTTCCAAAATGTCATTAATCATGAGTAGGAGTACGCGTGAATTCGTCTCGATTTCCTGGCGAACCTGGGCTTCACGCGCGTCGCGGGGCGCTCCCTCGCTGTTGAGTATTTCGGAGAATGCCAGAATCGAGGTGAGCGGCGTGCGAAGCTCATGGCTCATCATCGATAAGAAGTCCGATTTGTATTGGTTGTCTTGGGCTAGGCGTTCATTAGCCTCTTCCAGCTGGGCACGTTGCCGTTCAAGGACGGCGTTAGCTTGGGCGAGCTGTGCCGTGCGGTCAGCGACCTGGGATTCGAGGCTGTCATAGAGGTCGGAAAGCTCGCGCGTCATTTTATTAAATTCATCGACCAGCGAATTCAATTCGGGCGACGATTCGACCCGTTCGAGCTTCGCGTCAAGTTCGCCCGCCTGAATTTTCTCAACGCCGCCGCGAATACGCGCGAGTGGTCGCGTGACCAGATACGATAGTGCGGCGTATACGATAAGCAGACACGCGACGAGCACCGCGACGAAGAATTCCACATTGTGCGCAACGTTGTCGCGTTCGGCTTGAATGTAGATATCCATGGGAATCACGATGGAGATGGCTCCGCCTACGTCGCCCACGCTCCAGCCTTCCTTCGCGTGGCCCGTAACGTCGAGCTCACCCGCTGGCTCGCCATGGCATTCCAGGCAGCTCTTCTTGATTTCCATGGGCGCCATGTACCGGTACACCTGCGACCCATCGTACTGCGTGATGCTCGCATAATACGTAAGCGTTGGGTCGGCGTAGAGCGCGTCGAGCCCCTCTGCCTCGAATTCGTCGGGTTCGTCTTCGGAATTGCGCGGATTGAAGTTCACAAAACGCGTGGTGTAGCCTGATTCGATGGAGAACAGCCGGCCTATGCTTCGGCCGACGACGGCGCAATGCAAGCCCTGATAGCTGCCCGTGCTGCCATATGCGGCGGCTTCGAGCTTCTCTTGGTTCGCCGACATGAAATCCCACATAGCGGTCATTTGCTGCGAGAGCACCAGGCCTTTTTCCTGCAGCTCATTCTCGGTTTGTTGGCGCTGGGCTTCTGTCGTCCACACGACGTTAACCGCCAAGGCGACGGCGAACAGCGTCACCATAAGCACGGCGAACTTTGTGCGCAGTTTCACTTTTCGAACGTTTGATTCCAGTTTCCCCATCGCGCCTTCCCCCTAAGGCGAGCTGATTGCCCGTGCTATTTCGGGCATGCCTCCAAAAGCTCCGCTGTTGCGGTTGCGTCGGCCTTGCATACGGCAGCAGCCAGATTTGCGGCGTGAGCGTAGAAGGCGCTAGCGCTTTTCGGCAAGTGGCTTGTCAGGCGTTGAGCAAATTCGCTTGCCCAACAACCTAGATGTTCGGCTAGAAACATCGCCTGACGGCCGAGCGCGACTTTCGCGCCAGGCATATCACCCGAAGAGGCGCACGCTTTCGCTTCGTCGCACAACGCCGCCATGAACGCGAGTTCGGTTGCGATATGGTCGTCGGGGACGTGCGGGTAGCCTGCCGCGGCGAACCCGGCGGTGTGGTATGCGGCACGAACGTCGAGTGTGCTTTGCTGAAATACCAGCTCCTCGCCGCATGCATATACCGATTCCCAAGGCGATGCAGGAAGTTTTCCCGGGCCGATAAACAGGCGCGTATAGTCGTTTGCCAAACTCGACGCATTTGCATCGAGCACCAGCGCTGCCTGGAGTTCGGCGCAGAGCGCCGCGAACTCTTCCATTTCTGGCGAGTCGGCGCCAAAGAACAGTTCGAACTGTTCGCGCGCTGTGCCGAGCGTGGTCTCGATGAGCGTCTCATCGGGCGCATCGCTAAACACGCGCCACAAATATTGATAGACGAACGCGCGGTTTGCACATGCGTTCGCAACGATTTCATTTGCTTCCATAGCGGTTCCTTCCCTTCGAACCATGATACGCGAAAGCCGCGCCAGCGGGGAGGGATGCTGGTGCGGCTTGTTGGAGGGTGTGCGCTTTTACAGGATTACCTTGCGGAAATCATTCTCGAGCGCCGCCGGGCGAGCGTCGATGAGGGTATGCGGGCCCGTTTGGGAAGAATCAGGCAGGATCGCAATTTGGTCGACGGCGTCGGGATGCGCCGCGACCAGATCATCGTAGACGCCGAATTCGAGTGCGCGCATGGGGCATGCGGCTACGCATGCGGGTTGCTCGCCGTTCTGGCGCAGCACGTAGCACGCGTCGCACTTGTGCACCATCTTCTGCTCTTCGAGGTACTGAGGCACGCTGTAGGGGCACGACTGCACGCAATATTGGCAGCCGATGCATTTTTCGTCATCGTGCTGTACGGTGCCGTCGGTCTCGTCGATATACATGGCCTCGGTCGGGCAGGCCTCGACACACGCGGGGTTCTCGCAATGGTTGCACGTCGCCGCGTAGTGGTACGACTTCACCGAAGGGAACTCGCCAATTTCGAAGTCGACCACGTGGCGGAACAAGGTGCCAACTTCAAGATCGTTTTTATCTTTGCAGGCGACTTGGCAGGTCTTGCAGCCAACGCAAGAATTCTGATCGAAATAGAAGCCCATTCGCTTGGTATCTTCAGTTGCCATGATTATTCACCATCTTTCAGGGGCATGCGAGCGGGCAGGTCGGCGTCGGCCTCCAAAGCGGCGCCCGTGTATTTTTCAATCTTGCAAAGGGCGGAGTTGTAGCCAGATACCGCAGCGCCTGTCGGGGTTTGCGCGATGAGGTAGTTGTCCGCACCGGCCTGGTCGATGCCCGTTTCTTCATCGACCTGCACCCATGCGCCATGGGGCAGGGCGACAACGCCCGGGCGCACGCGTGCGGTAACGGTTGCGGGGCGCACGCATTTGCCTACCGGGCTCGTAAGGAGCACCGTGTCTCCGTCGGCAATGCCAGCTGCTGCTGCATCTTCGCGAGAAATGAAGACCGGATTGGTCCATGCTTCGCGCAGCCACGATACGTTGTCGAATGCGGTGTGCGCGCGACGCAGGTAATGGGGATTGATCACCTGCAGCGGATATTCGCCAGGGGTCTTGCTATCCCAATCGGCGAAGCTGCTTTCGTAGCCGTTTACGACGGGAATATAGGTAGGAATCGGCTCAATGGAGCTCCAGCCAATGGCGTTGACCATGTCGGCCCACGATTGGCTGTAGATTTCGAGCTTGCCGGACGGGGTGTCGACGGGGTTCTTCTCGGGATCTTTGCAGAAATCCTCGAGGGCAATGTAGCCGTAATTGTCGCCCACGTGGCGCTCCACCTGATACACGCCGCGCTTCATGAGCTCCGTGTATTCGAGCTCGCCATCTTGCGCAGAGCCCTCGACGCCGAGTGCCTTAATGTCGTCGTCGGTGACTTTCACGGCATTCTTTTCGGTTTTTCCGTCGGCATCGATGACCTTCATCGAGGTGAGCACGTTGAAGAACTGCTGCTCCGCGTCGAATGGATAGATGTCTTCCTTCTTCAAACCGAGCTTCTCGCCGAGCTCGCAGGCGATATCCTGGTCAGATTTGCTTTCGAACAGCGGGTCGATGATGCGCTCGTATGCCTGTACCATTTCGCGATTGCTCTTGTGAACGAGGTTGCCGCCGATAAGGCCATGGGCGCGTTCCCATTCCGTGGAAATGGGGAGCACGATGTCAGAGTAGCGGGCCGATGTTGTGTAGAACTGCGCGTGGCTTACGACCATATCGACCTTGCGGAAAGCCTCGATGCCCTTCGTCATGCCAACGTTGGTCTGCAGCTTATTGCCGCCGTTGTTGTAAATGACGTGGATGTCGATGTCGCGCTGCTCGGCGGGATCGTAGTGGCCCGTGCCGGTGAACTTGTAGTGGCCGTTCAGGATCGCGCCCCAAACCTCGTTGCCGTTGATTTCGTCATCAACGGGGTTCTCGATTTTGGGAAGGCCGTCTTTGCCGTTCGTGACCAGCGCATAGCCGCCGTTGCCCGACGTGCAGTGCATGGTCGTGCCAGTCATGTGGCCCGATTTGCCCATATGGCCGCCCATGGCGCCAATCGTCATCACGAGCTGCGGCAGGCTGTCTACGTTGTTTACGCGGGCGTTCGCTGCGGAGCTCAAGAAAGCGACCTTGTTCTTCTTGCCCATGGTAACGGCAAGCTTGCGAATCGCATCGGCGTCGATGCCGCAAATCTCGCTTGCCCATTCGGGCGTTTTCGGCGTGCCGTCATAGGTGCCCATGACGTAGTCTTTGAAGTTCTTATTATCCTTGGCGTCGGCCGGCATGTGGTCGGCGTCGAAACCGACTGTGCACTTATTCAGGAAGTCCCAATCGATGATGTCTTCCTTGTCGTCCTGCTCGAGCATTGCGTACGCCAAGCCGAACATGAAAGGCATGTCGGTTGCGGGGCGAATAGGCAGCCATTCCGCGTCGAGCGCTGCGGCGCTTTCGCAATACATCGGGTCGATGTAGATGAACTTGGCGCCAGCCTTTTTGGCTTCAAGGTAGTTGAGCATTTGGCTGCCGGCGGCCGACCATGCGGGATTCATTGCCATCATCACGATGGTCTCGCAATTGCGCAAATCGTAGCGGTCGTTAATGGTCTGGTCAGGCGTTTTGTTTACATTGAAGCCAATAATGTTGGGGCATTTGTCCCATGAACCGTAAGAGTTGGTGTCCCAGAAGTTGGTGAAGCCACCGAACAGGCCGAGCGTACGGGTGAGCTCGGAATTCCAACCCTTGAGCAGCAGGATGGAGCGGTTGCCGTATTGCTCTTTGGCCTTCTGCAGTCCATCGGCGATGTATTTGTAGGCCTCATCCCAGCTGATGCGCTCCCACTCGTCGATGCCGCGCAAATCGCCGTTCGGGTTGTCGGGCGACCAATTCTTGCGCTTCATGGGGTATTTCAGGCGATCTGCCGCGAAAACCTGTTTGCGTTGGGCGTGTCCGCGCAGGCACGAGCGCTGCTGCGGATAATCGGCGCTGTCCTCATGGCTGTCGTCAGTCTTCTGACGAACAACGACGCCATCTTTCACCAGCACTTTATTAACGCAGCGGCCGCCGCAGTTATGCCAGCATGCTGCCGCTTTCCATTCGCCGTCGATGATATCGCGGCCGTCGGAGCCTGTCGTTACTGCCGGTTCTTCGGTCTTTTCGACCTTGTTGGTGGAACATCCCGCCAAGCTCGTTGCCGCCAACGCAGCCGTAGCAGCAGCGGTCGTCGCTACGAAGCCGCGGCGGCTCATCTGCGTTGCTTGCTGCACGCGATCGAGATAGCTCATTGTTTCCCCCTTCTTCAATTCCCCCTCGAGCGCCTCGCGCTCGTCTTTTTGGCCTTTCGACCTAATAGCAGGTTACGAATCGCGCCGATTAATGACAATGCAGCCTTTATTGAGTGTTTCTTACCGAAATCTTTCCGAATTATTAATCACCGTTGAGGAGTGGATTATTTTCGGTACAAAAACAATTATTGGCCACCCATTACAGTCTGAGATAAGCCGCCGATGAACCTCGGTGGCAAGCATTTGGCGCATTGCCTACGATACGGGCAAGCCCCGAGGGGCCGCCGATCGGGCGCCTCCGGATGGCCGTCTGCCCCTGCCCCGAAGTGGCTTGTATCGTTTTTTCGGACACGCATGCTAGAGGAACCAATCCCTTAGAATGCATACCAGCGACGACGAAAGGAAGGCGAGCATGGCCAACCCAGCCGCCAAGCACGCCGTCATCGAGTTCATCGAGGCGAACTACAACCGAAGAAGGTTCCATTCGACCATCGGCTACCAGGTGCCCGCGCGGGCCATGGAATCGTTCTTCGAGCGGACCAAGCCGGCCGAAGAGGGGCTTCCCATGGCCGCGTAATTCCTCAAGCTTCCGTGTCCGAAAACTTGACACAGGTCACTTTTGCGATACATCCACCTCAACAAAGACATCTTAAGGCGATTTGTGCTACAACGACATATATTGCGTACGCTTTAACGTACTGATAAAATAAGTACGTTAAAGCGTACGTTTATAAGGAGGCAAAAATGACTTCTGTTACCGCGACGGCATTTCGCAAAGACATGTATAACATCATTGCCCAGACAAATGAAAATTGCGCGCCCATTGCCATCACGAATAGTAGGGGGAAAGGCGCTGTGCTTGTGGGCGAAGACGAATGGGCTGCTATCGAGGAGACGCTGTACCTGATGGGGATTCCCGGGGTCGCCCAATCGCTCATTGAGGGGCGTGATGCGAGTCTCGACGAATGCGTTTCCGAAGATGAGCTGGACTGGTAGCCATGTATAAGGTCGTTTTTACCAAACAGGCTCAGAAGGATGCGCGTAAGCTGAAAGCCGCTGGGCTAGATAAGAAGGCGAAGTCTCTCGTTGAGGTGGTGCGTGATAATCCATTTGGAACTCCGCCTGCGTACGAGGGTCTTGTGGGGAGCCTTTCTGGCCTCTATTCTCGAAGGATTAACATTCAGCATCGTTTTGTCTACCAGGTAATTCGTGAGCCGCTTACAGAAAACGATGCGTCGTACGAAGGCATAGTCAAAGTAGTACGCATGTGGACGCATTACGATGATGTGCGATAGCTTGGCATTCCGGCAAAAGGTTTCATCCTGTGCGGCCGTGTTCGCGGTGACGCTTGTTGCGTGCGCGTCTCATACGGCGAAGTTTTCCAATGGCGCCGATTTTGACCGCGATTTACGTGGAAGTGGTCAAAACTGTCGCCATTTGCAAATAATCGCATGCTCCAATGCTCGGCCCACCTTCGCCCAGCGCGCCCGACTCATCGTCCTTTCTTTCGACGCTTTGCTCACCTGGGGTTTTGCGGAAGTGAACTGTCCTTCGAAGCGTTTGGGGGAGCTTCGAGGGATGGTTCGCGGGAATGGGATTTGCAAATGGCGCCGGTTTTGACCATCTCGACGCGGATTGTGGTCAAAACCGCCGCCATTGGAAATCCGGGGCCTGGCACCAATGCTTGCCAAGCAAGGTGAATCTGAATCTGAATCTACCCCGATTTCATTGACGCCTTCTACGCCGCCCTTGGGCGGCCTTCGTCATCCGGCCAATTGGCCCCTTCGAACTCGGCCGGGCTCATGTAGCCCAGCGCCGAGTGGATCCTCGCGCGGTTGTACACCACCTCGATGCGCTCGAAGATGTCGAGCGCGGCCTCGTCGCGCGTGGCGTAGGCCCGCGCGTGCACGCACTCCGACTTCACGATGCCCATGAGCGACTCCATGGCCGCGTTGTCCCACGGCGAGGATATCGAGCCCATGTACGGGCGGATTTCGTGCTCGCGCATGGTCTTGGACAGCAGCAGCGACACGTATTGGGCTTCGTGGTCGAAATGGTGAAAAATGTATTGACGCTAACAACCACCCCTCTCTGCAGTAAATCTGTCTCTGACCTCCGCTTATTCTCATCAAAGGATTATTCTTAACAAAAAATGGATTGCCCCTGTTTTTGTTAAGAAAGAAAATTTCTATCGAGGGAGAACTCTTCAGGGGGAAGAGTTCCAATTGAATAAAGGGGGAGAGATGGGTATCACCGATACCGGCATCAGCCGCCGTAAGTTTATGCAGGGGAGCATGGCGGTTGCCGCCGGCGCCGCTGCGCTTTCTGCGTTTGGCTGTGCCCCAAATGCCGAGGTCAAGAAAACCGATAAGACCGAGGCAGTGAACCCGGAAGAAGGCGGAACGTGGGTTAACGCAGCTTGCTGGCACAATTGCGGCGGCCGTTGCGTGAACAAGGTCATGGTGAAAGACGGCGCTGTCGTTCGCCAAAAGACCGACGATAGCCACGAAGACAGCCCTGAATACCCGCAGCAGCGTGGCTGCGTGCGCGGCAAGGCGCAGCAGCAGCAGTGCTTCGGCGCCGACCGCATTATGCACCCGCTCAAGCGTAAGGGTTGGCAGCCTGGCGGCGGCAGCAACTCCAATGGCGAGAACCGCGGCAAAGACGAGTGGGAAGTCATTAGCTGGGACGAGGCAATCGACCTTGCGTGCCAGGAAATCAAGCGCATCTCCGACGAATACGGCCCCACGGGCTTCTATTGCAAATCTCCCGATCCCAGCATTAACGTAATGTGCGGCTGCGCGCGCGGCTGGGATACCACCTCGCACGGCACCTACACGCTTGGTGCGGAAATGATCGGCCTGCCGAGCTGCGGCCTTGGCAACGCCAACGATCGCTTCGACATGAAGAATGCCGAATACATCATTATGTACGCTTCGAACCCGACGTGGTCTGCCGCCGGCACCCCGACGTACTATTACATTCAGGCTCACGAGGCCGGCGCGAAGTTCATCTGCGTTGACCCGCTGTACAACGCTTCTGCTCAAATGCTCGACGCCGACTGGCTGCCCGTTCGCAACGGCACCGACATGGCCTTCCTGTTGGCCACGGCCTACGAGATGCTTCGCCTCGACGAGGCCGAAGGCGATATCGTCGACTGG
>NZ_CDRRGL010000006.1:0-38419 GCF_977041755.1 Slackia sp. | reverse complement strand
CAATGTCGAATTCGACGGCGAAACGGTATGGCTGACGAAAGAGCAGATGGCGGCGCTTTTCGGGAGAGACAGGTCGGTGATTTCCCGCCATATCTCTAATATTTTTAGGGAAGGGGAAATCCTCGAATCATGACCACCCTTCAAAAGGGTGGTTTGCTCACGGCCTATAAGGCCGAGGGTTACCGGGCGGCGTCTCAAGGCGCCGCCCTTCGCTTCGTTCAGGGCGCGACCGCCCTTGTCTCTCGCGGGCCGCACAAAGCGGCCTTCGTATTGCCGGCAGCCCCTAAAAGGGGCCGCTCCCTACCTCTTCTTGAACGGATCCTCGTACTCCTTGACGCTGAGCTTGTCCAGCGCGATGTCGTGGGCCTCCTGCTCCCTGATGTACTTCGCTATCGTCGCCTCGTTCAGCCCGACGGTGGAGACGTAGTAGCCCTCGGACCAGAAGTGCCTGTTGCCGAACTTGTACTTGAGGTTCGCGTGCTTGTCGAACATCATGAGCGCGCTCTTGCCCTTCAGGTACCCCATGAAGCTCGAGACGCTGATCTTGGGCGGGATGCTGACCAGCATGTGCACGTGGTCAGGCATCAGGTGCCCCTCGATTATCTCGACGCCCTTGTACCTGCAGAGGTTGCGGAAAATCTCCCCGAGGGATTCCCTGTACTGGTTATAGATCACCTTTCGCCTATACTTCGGAGTGAACACGATGTGGTACTTGCACATCCACTTCGTGTGAGACAGGCTGTTCGCCTGGTTTGCCATGGTGGTCGCCTTTCCGGGCCGGTGCGTCCTGAACAAACGCATCTTACTCCGCTCGGCGGCCGCCCCCAAGGCAAGGGCGGAGCCTTCGACGCGCACCCGCATAGCGGGTGGTTTTTCGTGGCCGCGCTGCGCGCGCCCACAGGCTCATGAGCCTAAAAGAAGGCAATGTGCATTATCTGCACATTGCAAATTCGGACAAGCCGGTCGCGTTCTACAACCTTGATGCCATCATCTCGGTCGCCTATCGCGTGAAATCAAAGCGCGGCGTCGAATTCCGTCGATGGGCAACAGGCGTGCTGCGACAATATGTGCTTGATGGCTACGCAGCAAACAAGCGTCGCCTTGCGCAGTTAGGGCAAATCGTCCAGGTCATGGACCGTATCCCGAGCTCGCTCGAAGCGAGGGACATACTATCGGTCGTCAAAGCGTACACAGGCGCGCTCGATCTGCTCGACGACTACGACCATCGGCGAATCGCGAAGCCGAAGGGCCGCGCGGCGACGTACGTGCTCGATTACGACGAATGCCGAAGCCTTATCGCGTCAATGAAGTTCTCGCGCGACAGCGATCTGTTCGGCGTCGAGAAGGACGACTCCTTCCGCTCGAGCATCGCGGCGATCTACCAGGGCTTCGGCGGGCAGGAGATGTACCCGACCCTCGAGGAAAAGGCCGCGAACCTGCTGTATTTCGTCGTGAAGAACCACTCGTTCCACGACGGCAACAAGCGCATCGCCGCAGCGCTCTTCCTGTATTTCTTGAACATGAACGATGCGTTGTGGGCCGATGGCGCCAAGCGTATTTCCGACAGCGCGTTGGTCGCGCTCACCATCATGACCGCTGAGTCGAAGCCCGACGAGAAAGAGGCTATGGTGGCATTGGCTATGAGCTTCCTTTCTTTGGGGTAGTGCGTAGCGCATGGCGGCAAGAGTAAGATGGGGCGAGGGACACATCCGATTGGGCGTGGCCCTCGTGTTGTATGCGGCGTGCAATTTGGCCAGTTCTGTCCATTCTGTTGTACACGCGTGCGAATGAAACTGGCTAGTATCGTTCCTATCGGGTGAATCGATAGGAGGAAACCATGTATGAGCCGTCGAAAATCATGCAGTCGTTCTTTATCGCAGGGTTTCAATACCACGATGGCGCGTTGGCGCTCAAGAAACTTAAGCCTGGTAAGAAGCTTGAACTCATAGCCGAACCCGACAATCCGCACGACCCCGATGCCGTGGCGATTTACCGCAAGGGTGTGCATCTTGGCTACGTCCCCAGCGATAGCAACGCTACCATCGCGCAGCTGTTGCGTTTCGGCCATGCCAACGTGCTTGAATGCCGCATTATGCAGGTCGACAAAAAGGCCGATCCATGGAAACAAGTGCGCGTGGGAATTTACGTCACCGACAATCGCAAACAGAAAAAGGCGGAATAGCCGTGTGCTCCGCGTTTGGGTAGGGCGCCCCGTTCGAATGGGGCGTTTCTCTTTGTGCATGGGCTGGTTTTCGAAAACGTTTACCCAGCACGCGCTTTCGCGCGGTATCCTACAAGTACTAATGAGATATGAAAGAGGAGCAGCCTCTATGAACGGATTCAATGCATTCGGCGCGCAGGTGGGCGGAAGCCGACCCGCCAAGCAGCAAGACGTTTCGAGCTTGCTGCGCGATGTGGCGCCCCTGGGTTCCCGCGCAGCTGCGAATGCGAGCGATTTTTCGCCCGAGCGCTTGGCCGAAATCGCCGAAAACGAGCGCCGTTGGTCATGGGTCGAGGTCGATCTGGGTGCCATTCGCAACAATATCGCTGTGGCCAAGCGTCGCCTGAAGCCTGGGTGCCGCTTGCTGGCCGTTGTGAAGGCCGACGCCTACGGGCATGGTTCGGTCGAGGTCGCGAAAACCGCGCTTTCCGCCGGCGCCGCCTACCTTGCGGTGGCAACGGTGCAGGAAGGCGTGAAGCTGCGCGAGGCGGGCATCACCGCGCCTGTGCTCATGCTTTCCGAACCTCCCGAGGCGGCTATTCCGCTGCTTTTGAACTACAACATCATGCCGAGCGTGTATACGGCCGAATTCGCCGTCGCCTATGGTGAGGCGGCCGACGCTCACGGGCTGCGCGCGCCGTTCCATTTGGCGCTCAACACCGGCATGAATCGCATTGGCGTGCGCTTCGACGAAGCGGTCGAGTTCGTGCGCCAAATCAGCTTCCATCGCGCGCTCGAACATGTGGGCACGTTCACCCACTTCGCCACGGCCGACTGCCCCGAAACGCTCGATTTCAACATGCAATTCCGCCGCTTCACCGAGGCTATCGCCGACATGCGCGTGGCGGGCATTAATCCGGGCATCGTGCACTGTGCGAATTCCGCAGCGCTTTTGCGCTACCCTGATACGCATCTCGATATGGCTCGTTTCGGCATCTCGCTGTACGGTTTCCACCCGTGCCCCGAAACGGTGGGTTATTTCGATTTACGTCCGGCCATGAGCGTGCACGCGCGCATCACGAACGTGAGCCAGCCTCCCATGAGCGAAGGCGTGAGCTACGGCTTGCATTACCGCTCCACTGGCAGCGTGAAAATTTGCACATTGCCCATTGGCTATGCCGACGGCTACAACCGGGCGCTTTCGAGCCGCGCCCAGGTCATTTACAACGGCCAGCTTTGCAACCAGGTGGGCAATATCTGCATGGATCAGTGCATGTTTGAGATCGATATGCGCAGCCGCGGTACGCGTCCGCGTCTCGACCCCCAAATTGGCGACGAGGTGCTGCTTGTGGGCGCCCAGGGTGGTGCGCGCATCTCAATCGACGACATGGCGGAACAAATCGGAACCATTCCGCATGAGCTGTGCTGCGCGTTCGGCTTGCGCATGCCTAAGGTTTACACGCGCTAAAGAAGGCGAGGGCGCCATGGCCATAGTGAACAGCCATTTTGCAACGGTGCAAGCGAAGGAAGGCGAGAATTCCGCCCAACTTCTGGCCGATATTGAAGGCGTTATTGGCCAGTGCCGCCGGTGCGCTTTGTGCGAAGGTCGCACGAATGTGGTGCCGGGGTTTGGCAACCCCGCCGCCCGCGTGATGCTTGTTGGCGAGGCGCCTGGCAAAAACGAAGATTTGCAGGGGCGTCCGTTTGTGGGCGCCGCGGGGCATTACCTTACCGATTTGCTGGCGCTCGCGGGCCTTTCGCGCGATGAGGTATTCATCGCTAACGTGCTGAAGTGTCGCCCGCCGTCGAATCGTGATCCGCATCCCGATGAAATTGTCACGTGCACGCCGTATTTGCGCGATCAAGTGCGCGCCATCGGGCCGGAATTCCTCGTGACCATGGGCAACTTCTCCACGAAGTTCATTCTGAAAACCGAACGCGGCATCACGCGCTTACATGGACAGGTGACCATGGCGGGGCGCTTCAAGGTGTTCCCCGTGTATCACCCCGCGGCGGCGCTGTACGACCCCACGAAGCAGGTTGCCATCGAAGCCGATTTTCGTTGCTTGGGCGAGCTGCTGAAAGGGTAGGGGGAGAGCGTCGCGCTCGGGCTGGGCTGCGTGCGTGACGGGCCATGGTTCGCTACCGCTCGCCTTTGGCTCGCTATGCGCTCACCTAACGGTGCTTTCATTTTAAAATAAGTGCCGAAATGAACATCGATGGCCCGTTGCGCACGCAGCCCAGCTTGAGCGCGACGCAGCGAAAGCGATTTTAAAAAGGAACTAATGCATGACTGAAGAATTCGACCCGAAAGTGTACTTGCAGCAAGGCGCGTGGCGTGACGTTCGTCTGGGGCTGCATCGTACGGAAGAGCTGCTCGAGCGCCTGGGCCGCCCGCAAGACAGCCTGCGCATCGTGCATGTGGCAGGCACGAACGGCAAGGGGTCGACGTGCGCGTTCACCGCGGGCATTCTGCAAGCGGCGGGCTACAAGGTTGGCCTGTTCACTTCGCCGTATGTTCTGCGCTTCAATGAGCGCATTCAGGTGAACCGCGAAGATATTTCCGATGAAGATTTGCTCGCTGTGGCGCTCGAGGTGCGCGAAGCGGCCGAGCAGATGGACGAGCAGCCCACGGCGTTCGAGCTTATCACGGCGGCGGCGCTGCTGCACTTTGCGCAGGTCGGCTGCACGGCTGTGGTGCTCGAGGTGGGCTTGGGCGGCAGGCTCGACTCCACGAATGTCGTCGTGCCCGAGGTGTGCGCCATTACCTCGATCGCTCTTGACCACACGCACGTGCTTGGCGACACCATCGCCAAAATCGCGCACGAAAAAGCCGGCATCATCAAGGCCGGCATTCCCGTGGTGAGCTACAAGCAGAAGCCCGAAGCCGAGGCCGTTATTATGCAGCGCGCTCGCGAGGTGGGCGCACCGGTGAGTGTGCCGCGCTTCGGTCGCATTCATGCGCATGCGGAAGGTTTGCACCAGGTGTTTTCCTACGACGGCTTCACCGATGTGCGCCTGAAGCTTGCGGGCACCTACCAGTCGAATAATGCCGTGATGGCCATCGAAATTGCCCGTGTGCTGCGCGGACGTGGGTTTGAGATTTCCGATGAGGCCATTAAGGCGGGTCTCGAGGCCACGGTGTGGCAGGGCCGCTTCGAAGTGGTGCGCGACAATCCCACGGTGATTGTCGACGGCGGCCACAACGAGCAAGGCGCCAATGTGTTGGCGGCGAGCTTGCGCGAGTATTTCCCGCAGGGCGGCGTGACGTTCGTGATGAACGTGCTGCGCGATAAGAACTACCAGGCCATGATCGATGCCACGTTGCCGCTGGCGGCGCGCTACTTCTGCGCCGAGCCGCCCGAAAACGAGCGCGCCCTGCATGCTGATGAGCTTGCCGATGCCATTCGCGAGCGTGAGCTCGAATTCGAGGGCGTGCACGATTACTGCGTGCAGCGTTTGCAGGTGCAGGCCTGCCCGTCGATCGCGAATGCGGTCGAGAGCGCCGTCGAAGCCGCCGGCCCCGACGGCGTGGTGTGCTGTTTCGGCTCGCTCTACGCCATCGCCGACGTGATGGCGGCATTAAAGGGGCTGTAGCGACTTCGCGCTCTAGTTTTGGCGGAAATTGCCGTGCAGGGCATTTTGGTCTGTTCTTTTACGCTGTGAGGCATGTGATGGGAATAACGAAAACGCCGTCGTCGCGTCGCATCGCGAAGCCGCCAGGCGTGATCACGGCGCAAAAAACGGGCTCGCCGATGGCATTTGTATCGATTTTCTCGCGAAGCCGTACGAGGCTCTTCGCGCCTTCGTCGACGAGCGACGTGCCGAGCTTCATTTCGAACAGCGCGTATCTCCCGTCGCGAGGCTGTACGACGGCATCGGCCTCGTGTCCGGCTTCATCGTGGTAATGGAATATCTCACCGTTGTTCGCCTGCGCATATACACGCAGGTCGCGAACGCAGAGTGACTCGAATAACAGGCCCATGGTCGCGGTGTCGAGCAAAAGCGACTCGGGGCTTGCTCCAAGCGCAGCGGCGGCGATGGAGGGCAAGCGAAGTGACGAGTCGGCGTTTTCGTGATGCGCGATTTGGCGCGCAAAGTGGGTGTCCATGCAGAAAGTTCCTGGATAACATACAGCCTTCTCAGGGCTGCGAGATAGCCATTCACGGTATCTCTCGACAGGTCTATGTCGCGCGCTTTGAGATCCTTCAGGATGGTCGACTGTGTCGCCTGCGAGGCCGTAAGTCTTGCGTATTCGCGTAAGATGAGTCGCGCATATTGGGGGTTGCGCGTCACGCCATCGGCGCGGGAGATATCCTGCTCGGCGATGGTCGTGACGTAGTCGGAGGCCATTTCGAGTGCGGCGCTTTTGTTCGATGTGGTTACGACGCGCGGCCACCCGCCTCTGCAAATGAGGTAGGCCATGTCTTCGATATCGCATTCTGAATGTCCGAAGCAGTCGACCTCGCCGTTGAAAAGAGCTTCGAGCGGCACTTCCACAGTAGAGTCTTTTGACTCCGTGAGACTCATCGGGCCCATGTCGATGGACGCTATGCGTCCCGCGCCGGAATGCGAGGGCAGGGAAGTGGGGATCGAAGAGCCGGTGAGCAGAAATAGCCCCGGTTTGCTGCTCTGGTCTACGGAAAAACGTACGGCGCCCCAAAGCTGCGGGGCTTCCTGCCATTCGTCGATGCCGCTTGTGCCCGTTCATGGCTTATCGTCGAACGAGGTGCGATTTAAAACCTCGCGTTGGAAAGCATGCATAGGATGGCATAATCCAAATATGCTGGATTGAAGCGCCGATTGCTTTGCGGAAGGGGCCTCCATGGAAGAAAAGAAGCTCACGGAAAAACTAATTCTCGCTCTAGCTGCGCTTACGAGCTGGGAAGAAAAGGCTGCTGGCGTTCCCTATCGTCGTGCGTGGCGTAGTTATGATTTTGGCGCGCTTGATACTCTTGCCGAGAAGGGTTTTGTCGATTTCTCCTATAAAGCGAAATCGCTGCATCTCACCGAAGAAGGTTATGGGGCCGGAATCGAATTAGCTGAGGCGTTCGCTCAGATTTGCAACGAGGGAAACCAGGAGCCATGCAATGAAGCGCAGCAAGTGAAAAAACCGGCGGGGAATGATTTCCCCACGTTTGCTGAGCTAGAAAATGATTTGTATGCGATATACGCGAGGACTCTGGCGAAGTATGCGATGTCAAGTGCTCCTCGCGGTCCTATTCCGCCAGAGGAAAGGCCGCAGTTCATCCCCGTCGAAAATCGCAAATTGCTCGACGATCGCGCTTTTCGCATTCGAATCGACCTCGATCTTGAGGGACTGCATTCTTGCTGGCGCGAGATTCTGGTACCTGCCGCCTGTACGTTCCTCGATTTGCATATTGTCATTCAGCGAATTTTCAATTGGTATGACGAGCACCTGTTCAGCTTCACGACGAAATCGCGCGGAATGAAGCTCTACATCGATGAAGATTTATTCATCGATGCCGATGCTGATTGCTACGAGCCGGAAGACGTTGCTATTGTTGAAGCCTCTACCGTTCGGCTCGGTGATGTATTCGGTAGGACGAAAACAGCGAAATATTCGTACGACTACGGCGACGGTTGGGAACACAAGGTGAAGGTTGTCGAAATCATTTCGGCATCGGATACCGTTGTTCCACAATTGCTCGATGGCGAAGGCGATGCTCCGCCCGAGGATGTCGGTGGACCAGGCGGTTTCGAGGCGTTTCTCAAGGTTATGACCGACAAAGCCGACCCCGAGCACGAATGGATGGCGGAGTGGGCCAAAGACCAAATGTGGGAGCCGTTTGATTTGGCCGAAAAGCAGGCCGAACTCGAAGACGGTTTTGCGGAAGACCGACGTCTGTGGCTCGAGCGGATCGAGAATGGAAAAGCGGAATGCCTGTAGCTCGGTTGGCTATCAATCTGGCTATACGGAATCGGTAATTTGACAGGTGCTGTATCGCAAATCTGTCGCGTAATCCAAGATGCTGGCATTCATCTTGGTATACTTGTTAAAAGGAGCCTGATGCAAGGGCTGTGTCGAGAAGGTGATTGGTGAAGCGAATGTCGCATTGGGCTTTGTGGGCAGCTTCGATTTCGGGGACTTTAGCCCGACCACGTCCACATTCTGGTCAGCATACCGCCCAAGATCAGCGTGTCCAGCTTCATGGGCTACCTCAAGGGCAAGAGCGCGCTCATGGTGCTCGACAGGCACGCCAACCTCAAGTACGAGTTCGGCAACAGGTACTTCTGGTCCGAGGGCTACTACGTGTCGACCGTCGGGCTCAACGAGGCGACGATCGCGAAATACATCCGGGAGCAGGAGGCCCACGACATCGCCCTGGACAAGCTGAGCGTCAAGGAGTACGAGGACACCTTCAAGAGGGGGTAGGGGCGCCCCTTTAGGGGCTGCCGGGTAATACGAGGGCCGCTTCGTGCGGCCCGCGAGAGTCAAGGGCGGTACGGCTTGAACGAAGTGAGAGGCAGCGCCTTTAGACGCTGCCGGCCCCCCTCGGCCTTATAGGCCCAGAGCAAACCATCCCTTTGAGGGGTGGTTCATGATTTCCTCGGCTTCTTTTGGCGGAGATGCAAGTCGTGCTAGACTATTGCCGTCTGCCTGCATGCGGAGGAGAAGGGAAGGCGGTTCGTGCGTATCGAAGCTTTGGCGTTGTTTCTCTCGGTGGCCCAATACCGGTCCATTTCCCATGCGGCGCGCCAGCATTACATTTCCCAGCAAGGGGCCTCGGCTATGATCAAGAGCCTCGAGCAGGAATGGGAAGTGGCGCTGTTCGACCGAACGCCGACGGGGCTGCAGCTGACGACTACGGGCCGCGCCATCGCGAAGGAGGCTGCGGCCGTGCTTTCCGCCTATCGGCGCGTGCAGATTGCCGCCGCGCTGGAATCGGGCGCCGAAAGCGACGAGCCGCTCATCATCGTGACGATGCCCTTTGTGACGAACCGCCTGGAGGTGCTGTTCTCGGAATACGAGGCCATGGCCGCCGGTGCGCGCCTGCGCATCGTGGAGCGAAGCCTCTTCGAAATTGTGGACACTTACGAGGCCGACAACGCCGACGTGCTGTACCTCATCGCGCTGCCGGCTTTCATGCAGCGCATGGCCGAGCGGGTGCAGCAGAGTTTCAGGCCCCTCGTCGTGTGCGAGCTCATGGCGGCGTGCGCGCGCACCCATCCGCTGGCCAACCGCGAGTTTGTCACGCCTGCGGAACTGTGTCAGGTGCCTCTGGCCTGCTACAACGAGGAATTCCTCATGCGCATTTTGGGGCACCTTGTCGGGCGCCGATGCCCCGACGTGCAGATGCGCACCTCGAACCCGGCCATGATCGGCCGCGCTGTGGCATCGGGCGAGATGGTCACGTTCACTGATTCGCTGTCGGTGTTCCTCGATCGGCCCGATGCCGAGACGGTGATCGTACCCATTCGGGACAGCGTGTTCTTCAGCGTCGGCGTGTTGGGCGAACCCGAGCCGGGGAGTGCCGCTGCGCGTTTCGTCCGTTTCTTCGAGCGATATCTGGCCACCTCGTGCGCTTCTTATATGGCGCGGCACGTGGCCGACGGCGCAGAGGCTGGGGAAGGGGAGCGCCTGTGAAGTTCGTGCGTTATGAGATAAACGACGCCCTGTGCCGCCGCTGCATGGCCTGTCTGAAGGCGTGTCCGCGCGGAGCGGTGCGGCAGTTGCCCGACCACCGTCTCGCCATCGACCAGGACCAATGCGACCGTTGCGGCACCTGCGCGAAGCGCTGCAAGCTGCGCGCCATCGCCATGCGCCGGGGGCTGTTCCGCTAGACTGAAGGCCGCAGGCGTCGCCCTCGTTTTCCGCGGCGCGCCCTGCGTTATGTTGCCGCGCTCCTGGGTTGTTTCCGCGCCCTGCTTTCGCCGTCTTCCTCCCTTCCGCCCACATTTTTTTGTTGTGGGCTGTACCCGCTCTTGCTGTTTGCGCTGGGGCCCGCGCGTCCCCCACAATGACGCCCAAGGGTATTTCAAGGAAAGGAGGACGGATGGAGTCGGTTATTCCTTTGCCCGACGGCGGCAAGATCGTCAAGACGAACTGCTTCGAGTGCCACGCGAAATGCGGGGTGCTGTGCGAAGTGGACAAGGATGGCGAGCTAGTCAGCGTGAAGGGCAATCCGGAAGACCCGCGCAGCGAGGGCCGCATGTGCGGCAAGGGGCTTTCGGCGACGAAAATCCTGTACGACCCGGAGCGGCTGCGCTGGCCGCTGCGGCGCAAGGGCGAGCGCGGTGCGGGACAGTGGGAGCGCATCACCTGGGACGAGGCCCTCGATTGGCTGCAGGAACGCGTGGAAGCGCTCACGGCCGAGTACGGTGCCGAGACTATCGCCTACGGCCAGGGCACGGGTCGCGGCACCAACCAGTGGACGGGCCGCGCGGGCAACGCCGGCGGCCGCGTGCACCACAGCCTGTCGCCGGGAAACATCTGCCTGGTGCCCATGATGGTGCAGGCGTTTCTGCAGTACGGCATGTTCCCCACTTTCGACGGGTGCGATTTCGATCACGCCGACTGCATCGTGTTCTGGGGCGCGAACTCCGTGTGGACCGAGCCCACCTACACCTCGGGCCAGGTGGGGCGCAGCCGCGACCGCGGGGCGAAGCTCATCGTGATCGACCCGTTCTTCGAGCATCCGCTGGCGGCCAAGGCCGACCATTTCGTGGGGCTGCGTCCGGGGTCGGACCCGTATCTGGCCATGGCGTGGCTGAACGTCATCATGAACGAGGATCTATACGATCACGAGTTCACGCAGAAGTTCACCAACGCGCCCATGCTGCTCATCGAGGGGGCCAACGTGCCGCTGAACGGGGCGCTCGTGGAAGAAGGCGGCAACCCCCAGAGCATGCTCGTGTTCGACAAGAAGTCGGGCGGATTCGTGGACATTCACACCCCCGATATCGACGAGGACATGGACTACCACGGTATGGTGAAGCTGGCCGACGGCACTGAGGCGCCCGTCACCACGGTGTGGCGCGCCCTGAAAGCCCGCGTGGACGAATGGACGCCCGAGCGCGCCAGCGAGATGTGCTGGGCCCCGGCCGAGGTCATTCGCGCGTCGGCCCGCACCTACGCCGCGGCCCCGGCGGCCACCATCAACGTGTTCCAGGGCATCGAGGAGCAGACCAACTGCAAGGACACCCTGCAACTGGTGAACATCATCATTGCCATCTGCGGCAACCTGGAGAAGAAGGGCGGCAATTTGTCGATGCCCTTCTGGAACCAGATGGGGCCGCTCACGGGCGCCGATCCGGAAACTCAGAAGGAACTGCGCATCGTGAACGACAAGGCGAGCGGCAGCGTGTACGGCATCTCGAACCCCACGGCGGTGTTCGAGGCCATGCGCACGGGCAAGCCCTACCCTGTGCGCGGCTACATCATGGTGCAGGGCAACCCACTTTCGTGGTCGGAGAACACGGCGCTCGTGAAAGAATCGCTCATGAGCCTCGATTTGCTCGTGTGCATGGACTACTACATGTCGCCCACCTGCGAGCTGGCCGATTTGGTGCTGCCCTCCACCCACTGGACCGAGCGCGATTACCTGGCCGATGAGGTGTGCAGCGAGTGGGTGTTCGGCCAGCAGAAGGCCGTGGAGCCGTTGTACGAGCGCAAGAGCGACGTGTGGTTCTGGCGCGAGTTCGGCCACAGGCTGAACCCCGAGTGGTGGCCGTGGGAGACCGACGAGGAGCTGTTCGATTGGCAGCTCGAGCAAACCCATGCGGGTGTGACCTGGGAAGAACTGAAGAGCAAATGGATCCATCACGTGCCGCAGATGCCCTCGCGCGATTACCGCGCAAACGGCTTTCCCACGCCTACGGGGCGGGCCGAGCTGTACTCGGTGGTGGAGCTCATCATGGGTGCCGACCCACTGCCGGCGGCCAGCGAGCCGAAGGAAAGCGTGTTCTCCACGCCCGATATCGCGGCGGATTACCCACTTACGGGTATCACGGGGCGCCGGTATCCCATCTACTACCATTCGGCCTACCGCGGCATTCCGCATCTGCGCGAGATTGTGCCTGAGCCGCAGGTGATCTTCCACCGTTCCATCGCCGAGGAACAGGGCATCGAGTACGGCGAATGGGTGTGGATCGAGTCGCCCACCGGCCGCATCACCATGAAGGCGCGTCCCACCGACGGCCTCGACCCGCGCGTGTGCGTCATTCCCCACGGGTGGTGGCAAAGCTGTGAGAAGCTGGGGCTGCCGGGGTATCCCGACGGCATGAGCAACGCGAACATGCTCACGAGCGACCGGGTGTACAACGACGAGTTCATGACCCCGGGCCTGCGCAGCACGCTCTGCCGCATTGTGAAGAAGAAAGGCGGTGAGTAGCATGGCCGCATCGAGCAAAAAGCACTACGGCATGGTCATCGACCTGGACAAATGCACCGGGTGCCAGGCCTGCGCCGTGGCTTGCAAGATGGAAAACGATGTGGATTTGGGCGTGTTCTGGGAGCGCGTGTACCGCATGGGACCCATCGGCAACTACCCCGACCAATTGGAGATGTTCTACTTCCCAAACCAGTGCATGCACTGCGAGAATCCCAGCTGCATCGAAGTGTGCCCCACCAAGGCCACCTACCAGACCGACGACGGCATTGTGCTGGTGGACGCGAACCTGTGCTTCGGGTGCCAGTACTGCATTTGGGCCTGCCCCTACGAGGCGCGCACGCTGAACCCCAACACCAAAACTGTGGAGAAGTGCATCCTGTGCGTGCACCGTCTGGAGCAGGGCGAACAGCCCATGTGCGCCTACACCTGCACCACGGGCTGCCGCGTGGCCGGCGACATGAACGATCCGGAAAGCGAGATATCGCGCGTTCTGGCCGCCAACGAAGACCGTATCTTCCGCGTGCACCCCGAGTTCGGCAACAAGCCGTCGGTGGTATACCTGCTTCCCCGGAAAGGAGCTGAGACGCTATGCAAATCCATTGGCCGCTCGTAGTGTCCACTGCGTGCCAGCGTGTGGGCCTGGGCCTGTTCATCTGCGCGTTTGTGCTGGGCTCTCCCGTGCCTTTGTCGGTGGTTGCGTGGATTACTCTGGGGTTGCTGGCAGTGGGAGGCATCGCCTCCATCTTCCATCTGCAACGACCCCAGCGCTTCTTCAACGCGTTCTCGAATTTCAAGTCGCATCTCACCCAGGAGGCGTTCATTACGCCCTTCCTCGGCCTGGCGCTTCTGGTGTGCGGGCTGAACGGCGTGCTGTACGATCTGGGAGGGGCCACGTTCGTCGTGGGGCTCGTGACAGCGCTTTTGGCCGCGGCGTTCCTCGTGTGCACGGGACTCGCCTACCAGATGGGCTCGCGGCCGGCGTGGAACACGCCCTTCGTGCTGGCGTTGTTCCTGCTGACGGCGCTCGAAGCGGGCATGATCGGCGTCGTGGTGCTGTGGCTGGCATCGATCGGGGCTGTGCCTGCGCTCTTTGTGGGGCTCGCGCTGGTGGCCGTGGTCGCGTGCGTGATCTGCCAGGCTGCTTACGTGAATCGCATGAGGCACGTGGGCTACGGCGTGAACGTGAACACCACTGAGGCGCCCTACCGGCCGACGTTCATCACGTGGGTGGTAACGGGGGCCGTCGTGCCGCTGCTGGCGTTGGCGCTCGTGTTCGCCGTGCCCGCAGCAGCGCTTATGCTGGCGCTGGCGGCGTGGCTCGCCTGCGCCGCGGGCATCGCCGCGTGGACCGTCCTCTTCTTCAAGGGCGCCCATAAGGTGAAGATGTTCCCCATGTACCCGGTGGACTTGAATCTGGACATGTAGCGCTGGCATTACACGAAAGGAATTCTTATGACCGAGAAGAAATTCTACGGCTGGAAAGTCGTTGTCGTGACGGCGGTGCTGTATGCGCTGCTGGGCAATTTCGGGCTGGCGGCCGCGCAGATCACCATTCCCGTGATGGCGCTGGACCCCGCCGTGGGCATGGATCGCACCATGATCGGCATCGGGTTCACGGTGTTCATTCTCATGCAGGGCTTGCCGGGCCCGCTCATCGGCAAATTCGTCGAGAAGTACGGCGCAAAGATGGCCTTCATCGCCAGCTCGGCGCTCATTATTCTGACGGGCGTGCTGCTCGGCCTGTTCGCCGGGGCGAGCACGGCGGCCTACATCGTGCTGTTCGGTGTGCTGCTGAGCTTCTCGAGCACCCTGGGCGGCCAGGTGGCCACCCAGACCACCATCGGGAGCTGGTTCGTGGTGAAGCGCGGTCTGGCCATGGCGGTCACTATGGGACTCGGCGGTGTGGTGGCGTTCTCGTTCCCGCTCATCGCCAACGCAGCCATCGGGCAGGAGGGGAATTGGCCCATGGGCTTCTTCCTTATCTCCGTGATGGGGGCGGTGTCCCTGGTGGTGGCGCTGCTGTTCATGCGCAACAAGCCTGCCGACATGGGGCAAGTGCCCGACGGCTTGGCTGCCGTGGCTGCGGCAGAGGCTGCGGGCGCTGCGACGGGTGGGCAGCCGCAATCCGCCGAGGGTGCAGCGGCAGCCGTTGCCGACAAGACCAGCGGCGTGTTCAAGAACCCTGCTTCCATGACCCAGGGCCAGGCCTTCCGCACGGCGGCATTCTGGTTGATTCTGCTGGCGTCGCTGTCCATCTTCATCGCGCTGAACATGGCGGTGTCCTCGGCGGTATTGCACTTCAACGGGCTTGGCATCGATCCGACGGTGGTGGCCGGCGCCGTGGCTGTGCAGGGCATTGCCGCCGTGGCGGTGAACCTGGTGATCGCGCCTTTGGCCGACCGCATCGAGCCGGCGCGTATCTTGGGCGTGTGCGCGTTTTTGACGGCGGTGGGGGCTCTGTGCGCGTTTTTGGCGCAGCCGGGAGATGTGGTCATGCTGTACGTGTACTACGTGCTGCTCGGTCTCGGCTTCGGTGGCAACACGAGCGTGATGCCCACCGCCTTCGCCAACTATTTCGGCATTGCGAACTTCCCGAAGATCATCGGCACGGTGCTGCTGCTCCTGTCGCTTCTGTCGGGGCTCGTGCCCACTATCGCCGGCATGGTGTTCGACGCCACGGGCGCCTACACCACCATGTTTGCCGTGGTGGCCGTCATTTGCCTGGTGGGCACCGTCGCCGGCTTCCTCGTGCGCTTCCCGAAGCGCGGGTAGGGACGGTGTCGGGTCCCCGGCCTTTCGCACTCGGCTGGATTTCCCACGGGGCGCCTCTCTGGGGCGCCCCGCTTTTGTTTCGCTCGGTTTTTCCGCGGCGGCGTGCATGTCGGGCTTTGTTGTAAACGCTCCCAAACCTGCTCAATGCTCGTAGCGTTTGGCAGGTTTGGGAGCGTGGGCGCGCGAGTGAATCACTCGTCAGGCCCTTCAGCGGATGTGCTAAACGCTACGAGCATTTAGCACATGGTTTATTTCCCTTGCACCATGGTGAGGGAAATCTTCTTGCGGTCGCGGTCGACCTTTTCTACCCATACGTTCACGGTGTCGCCCACGCGTACCACGTCGCTCGGGTGCTTCACGAAGCGATTGGCGAGTTTCGAAATGTGCACGAGGCCGTCTTGGTGCACGCCGATGTCGACGAACGCGCCAAAATCAACCACATTGCGCACAGTACCTTTCAGCTCCATGCCCGGCTCAAGGTCGTCAATCGAAAGGGCCGAGCGACTGAATACGACTTCGGGAGCATCGTCGCGTGGGTCGCGACCAGGCTTTTTCAGCTCGTCGATAATATCGATGAGCGTCAGAATGCCGCAGTCGAGTTGCCCGGCCAGCTCGGCCACGCTGCCCGCGCGCTTCTCGATGTCGGGAATGCCTCCGCGTTCGAGTTCGCTCGCCGACACGCCGGCCCGCTTGAGCACCTCGGTTGCCACCGGATAGCTCTCGGGGTGCACGCTCGTGGCGTCAAGCGGGTTTTTGCCGCCCGCGATGCGCAGGAAGCCCGCGGCATTCAGGTAGGCCTTCGGCCCCAGCTTGGGAACCTTCTTCAGTTCGCGGCGGTCGGTGAAGGCGCCGTTTTCCTCGCGATAGGCCACGATATTTTTAGCCACCGTCGACGTGATGCCCGAAACGTAGCTCAAAAGGCTCGCGCTGGCGGTGTTCACGTCCACGCCCACGCGGTTTACGACGTCTTCGACCACATATCCCAGCGTGCGCGCAAGTTCGGCCTGGTCGAGGTCGTGCTGGTATTGGCCCACGCCAATCGATTGCGGCGGAATTTTCACGAGTTCGGCCAGCGGGTCTTGCAGGCGGCGGCCAAGGCTCATCGCGCCGCGCACGGTCACGTCGAGGTCGGGGTATTCCTGGCTTGCCAATTCCGATGCCGAATACACCGAGGCGCCGGCTTCGTTCACGATGGTGTAGCGCAAATCGGGCGCCTGCTCGGCGATGAATTCCGATACCACCTCCTCGGTTTCGCGGCTTGCGGTGCCGTTGCCAATCACGATGGTGTTCACGCGGTCTTTCTTCACGAGGCGCGCCAGCTCGCGCTTGGTGCCCGCTACGTCGCCGCGCGGCTTGGTGGGGTAGACCACGCCGTGGTCGAGCAGCTTGCCAGTTTCGTCCATCACGGCAATTTTGCAGCCGGTTCGATATCCCGGGTCGAGCGCCAGCACGCGCGCGCCGCGCACGGGACGCGCCGACAGAAGGCCTTCGAGGTTTTTGGCGAACACGTTGATGGCCTCGGTTTGCGCGCGCACGGTGAGCTTCGCGCGGGCCTCGCGTTCGAGCGACGGCGCCATGAGGCGCTTGTAGCCATCGGCGATGGCGGAATCGAACACAGGCGCGAACACGCCGTGACGGCGCGGCCAGCGGGCGCCCAGGCGTGCGGTGGCTTCGTTGGCGTCGACGTTCACGCGCACACGCAGCTTGCCCTCGCGCTCGCCGCGGTCAATCGCGAGCACGCGGTGGTTGGGAATCTTGCGCAGGGGCTCGTCGTAGTTGTAGTACGGCTCGTAAGGGGTCGCCTCGTCGGCGTTAGTGGCCTCGACCACGATGTCGGCAGTGTTGTGCGTGAACGCGCGCAGGTCGGCGACGCATTCCGGGTCTTCCGCGACGGTTTCGGCCACGATGTCGCACGCGCCCGCGAGCGCTGCCTCGGGCGTGTCGAAGCCGGTTCCTTCCGATATATATGCTGCGGCCGCGTCGAGGGCCGAGCCTTTCGCGGACGCCTGTATAATGATCATGTTCGCGAGCGGCTCGAGTCCCGCTTCGCGCGCTTTCTGCGCGCGGGTCAGGCGCTTTTTGCGGAAAGGCTTGTAGAGGTCTTCAACGCGCTGCAGCTGCTCAGCTTCGCGGATTTGGGCCTCGAGCTCGGGCGTGAGCTTGCCTTGGGCGCCAATGAGCACGATGACGTCTTCTTTTCGCTGCTCAAGGTTGCGTAGATACGACAGCCGCTCGTCGAGCGTGCGCAGCGCGACGTCGTCCATGCCGCCTGTGGCTTCTTTGCGATAGCGCGCGATGAAGGGAATGGTATTGCCCTCGTCGATAAGCTTGACGGTCGCTTCGACGTTGTGGGCCTTCAAATTGAGCTCGCGCGCGAGCTGTTCAATCAGATTCATAGAGCTCCTCTTAATTGTGGAGCGCTTATTGTACGCGCACCGTTTCGGCGCCTGCGCATTTGTTGCCCGAATGTGTTAAATGCTCGGAACCTGCTAAATGCTCGTAGCGTTTAGCAGGTTCCGAGCATTTAACAGGTCGCATTTCAAAACAGGGATTTCCTTGCGTTTCTGAAGCATTCACGGGCGCTTCAAAACTCGCCAAAATAGTTTGACTAACTAAGTAATATCGATATACTTCGGTCTCGAGCTTTTCTGCGGGCGCCGCGTTTGATGCCCGACGCGCGCAGAAGCGCTGCCTCGAAAACCCCGTTTGTGGGGCAGTGCACGACAAGGGAATGCGGCGCCAAGCTGGCATGCATATCGCGTGCGAACAGCCGCATTCATGCGAGACCGCTCGCCGCTTCCCTCGATGTCGCCCGACTGAAGGAGCAGTTTGTGAAAATCGCCATTGTCACCGATTCGACGTGCGATTGGGCGTTCGATGAGTTCGCCCGCCGCAACGTTGAGATGGTGCCGTTGAAAATTTGTTTTAGCAACGAATCATTCGCCGACCAAATCGAAATTTCGACCGACGAGTTCTATGACCGCATGATTGCCGCGGTCGACCTCCCCAGCACCTCGCAGCCTTCGCCGCACGACTTCGCGAAGTTGTTCGAGCGCTTGGCCGAAGAGGGCTACGAAGGCGCCGTGTGCCTGCACATCGCCCTTCCGCTTTCGGGAACGCCCCAGGTCGCAGGCATTGCCGGGGCCGATGCCCCGCTCGACGTGCGCGTGGTTGACACGCGATGCGCCACCGCTCCGCTCGGCCTTATGGTCGACGCCGCCTGCGAGCTGCGCGATTCCGGCGCAAGCCTCGACGAGATGTGCGAGAAGCTCGTTGCTTTCCGCGACGCGACTCGCACCGTGCTCGTTCCCGAATCGCTCGACAACCTGGTGCGCGGCGGGCGCTTCCCCGAAGAGGCCGCCAAGCAGGCCAGCGTGTTGAACATGCGCATGATGCTCACGTTCAACGAGGAAGACGGCAAGGTTGGCGTGATCGGCAAGTCGAAGGGCTCGAAGGGCGCCATCAAAGATACCGCCGCATTCATCGAAAACTATGCCGCCGAACACGGCCGCACCCGCCTTCGCTTGGTGCATTGCCGCAACCCAAAAGCGGTAGAAACTTTGATAGACACGCTAACTAAATCTAAGGTAGACTTCGAGGTAATATCGATTGACCCGTGCGGCGCGACCATCGCAACGCACCTGGGCATAGGCGCATTCGGCGTGGCCATGGCACCCGCCGCGCGCTGCGAATAGAAAGGTTCGGAATGGAAGCGAGCTCGGCGAGGGAGCAAAGGCAGGAAGTCAACGAGCTTCTTGTCGAAACGTTCAACAGCATCTTGCGCGTGGAGGAAGATGCGTTGAAGAATCGCCTGACCCGCGGCCTCACGATTTCCGAAATTCACACCATTCACGCCATCGGCCTGAACGGCGCAAGCCCCATGAATGTTGTCGCCTCGCGCCTCGATGTGACGCTTGCAACTCTCACGGCGGCTATTGGCAAGCTTGTGACCAAGGGTTTTGTGCAGCGCACGCGTTGCGAGGCCGATCGTCGACAGGTGCTTGTGTCGCTCACCAAGGAAGGCAGGAAGGCCTACCGCGCTCACGAGTTGTTCCATCGCCAAATGGTCGATGCCGCGCTCGACGGGCTCACGCCCGAAGAAGAGGCCGCGTTCGCGCGAGGGCTCTCGAAGGTGAAGGCGTTCTTCGAGCAGCACTCGTAAGGCGCCGGCCTGCGCGAAACGATTCACGAAAAGAAAGAGTTGGGCGTGTTCCCCTCTCTTTTTTAGGCAAATATAGTTAGATAACCTAACAATTAGAAAGGCTAAAGAAATGACCACTCTCGAAACCATCCAAGAGATCCTGAACGAGAACCTCGACATCGATCCCGCCACCGTTGCCGCCGATTCCACGTTCGAGTCGCTCGGCATCGATTCGCTCGACATGGTTGAGCTTGTGTGCGAGATCGAAAACCGCTTCGACATCGAGCTTGGCGAAGCCGAGGGCCTCGACACGGTTGGCAAGCTCGTCGACTACATCGACGGCTTGAAATAAGGCGCGCATTCCGAGCGAATTGTCGGCCGGGGCTTCGTCGTAGCGGAACCGCGCGATGCGTTTTGCGCGAGTTCCGCACGAGCCGAGCAGTTCAGTGGGCTGTTCGTGCGAGTTCAGGACTGTTTGAGTTGAGCGAAACGTATCACGTGGTTCCGCCATGGCGGGATGCGACGAAAGAGGGACCTTCATGAACACCCGCGTAACAGAACTTCTGGGCATTCGCGTGCCCATCATCCAGGGCGCCATGGCCCGCATCGCCGACGGCAAACTCGCCGGCGCGGTGTCTGCGGCGGGCGGCTTGGGCATCATCGCCTGCGGCGGCGCTCCGCTCGAATGGATTGAAGAGCAGGTGCGCATCGCTCGCGAAATCGCCGGCGACGCCCCCATCGGCGCGAACGTCATGCTCATGGACCCGCAGGCGCCCCAGGTGGCCGAGCTGCTCGGTGAGCTGCACGTCGACGTGGTTACCGCAGGTGCGGGCAGCCCCGCGAACTTCATGGCGGCGTGGAAAGAAGCCGGCATCAAGGTGGTGCCGGTGGTGGCGTCTTCGGCGCTCGCCGCGCGCATGGAGCGCATGGGCGCTGACGCGGTGGTGGCTGAGGGCTGCGAGGCTGGCGGCCATATCGGCGAGCTCACGACCATGGCGCTCATCCCCAGCGTGTGCGACGCCGTGCGCATCCCTGTGATCGCAGCGGGCGGCATCGCCGACGGCCGCGGCATGGCGGCTGCGTTCGCGCTGGGCGCCGAGGGCGTGCAGGTGGGCACCCGATTCCTCACGGTTGAGGAATGCGGCATCGCCGACGCGTATAAGGAACGCGTGCTGAAGGCCAAGGATTCCGACACGGTGGTGACGGGCCGCGGAAGCGGGCACCCCGTGCGCGGCTTGAAGAACAAGTGGGCGCGCGCGATGCGCAAGCTCGAATGCGATGCCGCCGCCAACTCCGACGAGCTCGAAGGCATGTACGCCGGCTCGCTTCGCCGCGCGGTGGAAGGCGACGTCGATGGCGGCTCCATGATGGCCGGTCAGTCGGCGGCGCTTGTGCATGAGCGCAAAACCGCAGCTCAGGCAATCGCCGATCTTTTGGCCGATGCGGAAGTTCGCGGCGGCCTGAACCTGCAGCAGCTCGCGTGCGCCAACGCCCAGCGCGCGGGCCGCGCGGCGTGCGCCGCGGAAGGGAAGGAATAACCCATGGGTGTCGCATTTCTTCTGAGCGGCCAGGGCGCGCAGAAACCTGGCATGGGCGCGGCCCTGATCGAGCAGGGCTCGCCCGAGGTGGCGGAAACCTTTGCCATCGCGAGCGAGGCCTTCGGGTTCGATGTGGCCGACGTGTGTCTGAACGCTTCCGCGGAAACGTTGCGCGACACCGCGTTTGCCCAGCCTGCCATGTGCACGCTTTCCGTCGCCGTTGCCAAAGCGCTTGAAGCCCGCGGGGTTCGCCCCTCATACGTGGCGGGCTTCTCGCTCGGGCAAATCGCGGCGCTTGCGGTAAGCGGCATGGTAAGCGAGCGCGATGCGTTCCGCATCGCCGCCTTCCGCGCGAAGGCCATGGCCGAAGCCGCGGCGGCGCGCCCAGGCTCGATGTGCGCGCTGCTCGGCGGCGAGCCTGAAGAGGCGAGCGAAGTGTGCTCGAGCGCGGCCCAAATCGGCGTGCTCGTGTGCGCGAACTACAACGCGCCTGGTCAGATTGTTATTTCGGGCGACGTAGCCGCTGTTGATCGCGCGGCTTGCGCCTGGAAGGAGCGTCCGCGCCATAAGGCGTCGATGCTCGCGACCTCGGGCGCGTTCCACAGCCAGCTCATGCAGCCGGCGGCTGAGACGCTTGCGGAATTCCTCGAAGAGATTGAGTTTTGCGAGGCCCGCACGCCGCTCGTGTGCAATGTGGATGCCCGGCCGCTTTCTGCGGCCGACGCTCGCGCGCACCTGGCGAGCCAGGTCACATCGCCCGTTTTGTTCGAGCAAAGCGTGCGCTGGCTTTCTGCGCAGGGCGTCGACGCGTTCGTGGAATGCGGCTTCGGCGGCGTGCTCACCAAGCTCGTCAAGCGCATCGACCCTGCCGCAGCGCGATTCGCGCCCGTATCCCCTGAAGAAATTGCCCAGGTCGCAAGCGAGTTTGCATGCGATGGCGCCGAATAAGAAGGAGCTTCCATGACTGAGACGAACACGGTATCGCCGGCCGCCCCGCGCGAATGCGCGGTGGTTACGGGCGGCGCCCGAGGCATCGGAAAGGCGGTGTGCGAAGCACTTGCGGCGCGCGGCTACAACGTGGCCGTGAACCACTCGCACGCCGGCAGTGCCGAAGCGGCCGCCGAGGTGGCGGCAAGCCTTCGCGAGCGCTTCGGCGTGGAGGCGGCGGCCATTCAGGCTGATGTTTCGAGCTTCGATGCGGCGGCGGGCCTCATGCAGGCGGCGCGCGAGCAGCTCGGTGACGTGAGCGTGCTCGTGAATAATGCGGGCATCACGCGCGACGCGCTGTTCCTGCGCATGAAGGAAGACGATTTCGACCGCGTGGTCGCCGTGAACCTGAAGGGCGCGTTCAATTGCTGCAAGGCGGCAGTGCCCGCCATGTGCAAAGCGCGTCGCGGCCGCATCGTGAACATATCGAGCATTTCGGGCTTGCACGGCAACGTGGGCCAGGTGAACTACGCCGCATCGAAGGCGGGCATCGTGGGCCTTACCAAGTCGCTCGCGCGCGAGGTCGCGCCGCGCGGCGTAACCGTGAACGCGGTGGCGCCCGGCTTCATCGTGACCGACATGACCGATGCCGTTCCCGAGAAGGTGAAGGAATCGGTGCTCGGCAACATTCCCGAGCGCAGGTTCGGCCAGGCGAGCGAAGTGGCGAGCCTCGTGGCGTTCCTCGCGAGCGACGACGCCGCGTATATTACCGGCCAGGCAATTGAGATTGACGGAGGTTTGGCGCTGTGACGTGCGAAAAGAGTGAATTCCTGAAGGCCGACGGCTCGCGTCGCGTCGTAATTACCGGCATGGGCGCCATCTCTCCCGCGGGCACGGGCGTCGATGCACTGTGGGACGCGGTGTATTCCGGAAAGCAATGCATCGCGCCTATCACGCGCTTCGATGCGTCCGAGTTCGCCGGGTCGCTTGCTGCCGAGGTGCCGACCTTCGACGCGGCAGCGTGCGGCATGTCGAAGAAAGAGGCGCGCCGTTTCGCGCTGTTCGTGCAGTACGCCATCGCCGCTTCGGAAGAGGCGTGGGCGCAGGCGGGCATCGACATGGAGGCCGAAGACGCCACGCGCGCGGCATGCGTGTGGGGAAGCGGCATTGGCGGTTTGGAGGAATTCCAGCGCGGGTGCGACACGCTTGCGCAGAAGGGTCCCAAGCGCGTGAATCCCCTGTTCATTCCTACGATGATCGAGAATATGGCGGCGGGCAACCTGTCTATTCGCTTCGGGCTGAAGGCCGATTGCCTCTCGATTGTGACGGCGTGCGCGACCGGTACGCATTGCGTGGGCGAGGCGTACCGCCTGATTCGCCACGGCTACGCCGATGTGGCGCTTGCTGGTGGCAGCGAGGAATCCATCTCACCCATCTGTCTGGCGGGCTTCGGTAATTTGGGCGCGACCTCGAAATCGACCGACCCGGCAGCGGCGTCGATGCCGTTCGACGTGAACCGCGGCGGCTTCGTTCCGGGCGAAGGCGCGGGCGCATTGGTGCTCGAATCGCTCGAGCACGCCGTGAACCGCGGCGCGACCATTCTGGCGGAAGTGGCCGGTTTCGGTTCGACGGGCGACGCGTATCACATGACGGCGCCCGAGCCGTCGGGCGAAGGCGCGGTGCGCGCGATGCGCCAGGCGCTTGCCGAGGGCGGCTTCACGCCCGACGACCTGGGCCATTTGAATGCGCACGGCACGTCGACCCATGCCAACGACGCCATGGAGTCGGCCGCGCTGAAAGCCCTGGTGGGCGAGGGGCGCGCGGCGGATGTGCCTGTGACTTCGGTGAAGGGCTCCATTGGTCACGCGCTTGGCGCGGCTGGCGCCCTTGAGGCCATCGTGTGCGCGCTTTCGGTGGGCAACGATTGCGTGCCGCCCACGGCGGGCACGTGCGAAATCGACCCCGAGTGCGGCGTGAACGTGCCGCTCGCTCCCATCGAGGGCTACAAGCAGAAGGTGGCGCTGTCGAACTCGCTGGGCTTTGGCGGCCACAATGGTTCGCTGGCTATTGCCCCGTATACGGGGCAATAGCGGCCGACGCTGCGCTGGTCTCTCGCGGGCATCTTGCCGTTCGAGTCTCGCGTATGGCCGCGAAGGCCAATGCGTTTTGCCCTTCGTGGCAACCTGCTCCGCGAGAGACCTTGCTCGTTGACGTTGGGTTCGGAATCACGACGTCCGACGTTGAGAGATGAAGCGACTTTGCGGAATGCTTCGTTGCTGGTGTTTGGTGCGGTTGGATGTTCGTTGATGAATCAGGCGCATTCGCTTTTTAATTTGGAAGGGATAGACCCCCCCATGGCAATAATGTATCCGTGTGGACGCGATGGGATTATGGCGGTTCTGCCGCATCGCGACCCGTTTTTGTGGCTGACGCGTGTGGTGGAATGCGTGCCTGGCGAACATATTGTTGCTGAGCTCGATGTCGACCCTACTTTGCCGCTGTTCAATGGGCATTTTCCTGAGCACCCCGTTTTGCCGGGCGTCATCATTATGGAGGCGCTTGCCCAGGCGGCAAGCTTCTGCGTGCTTGAAGCGCGTGGGGCGGAGGGCGCAATCGGTTTCCTAACGGGGGTCGATAAAGCGAAGTTTCGCCATCAGGTTCAGCCAGGTGACACCCTTCGCTTGGAGGCCGACATCGTGAAGTCGTCTTCCCGCATGGTGGTGGCCGAGGTTGTAGCGACCGTCGACGGCAAGGTGGCCGCTTCCGCCACTCAGAAGTACGTGTTGGCGTAGGCGCGAGTGCGGTCGGAACCTGTTAAATGCTCGCAGCGTTTAACAGGTTTTCAGTCGATCCGTGTGGCTCGAAAGCGAGACGTGCACCTGTTAAACGCTGCGAGCATTTAACAGGTGCTTAGAAGGCGCGGCCGTGCCGTTGTTCGCTAGGCGACGGAGCTACGTCCTCGTCACGTCTCTAGGTGCTTGTCGACGACTTCGGCCGCCAAATTGTCCTGTGCGAGCGCGTCCTGTCCCGCGAAAACGGTACGGGGCACGGAGTAATGGGGCTCGGATCTGTTAAATGCTACGAGCATGTAACAGGTCGAGCATGTAACGGGTTCGTTCTAAGAAGAGAAAGCGTGCAGTTATGCTGCGTTCGAAGAAAACGGCATATGTGACCATTGGCGATGCGGCCGCCGCGCCCGCGGCTCCTGCTGCGGAAGGCGTCGATGCGCTCGCGTGCGAGCAGGAATCGGCGGCGATTTACGCTGCCACCGAACCGTTAAAAAGCCTGGTTGAGGTGCGTTCGGCCGGCGCTGCGCGCGTGCTCGTGGTCGACGCGGGCGCGACGGGCGAGTCTATCGTCGCGGGTTGCTTGGCGGCGGGCCTTGTGCCGTGCGTCGCCTATACCGAAGACATGGCGCGCGCGGCGCACGTGAAGCTCGCTCCGAAAACCGTGTGTGTGGGCAAAAGCCGCGAAACGGGCGCTCTCGACGACAGCTATCGCGTGCTTTCCGCGGCCGAATCGGCCGATGCGCAGGCGATTTTGCTTGTCGATTCGCGCCTCGCGGTTGACGAGCGTTTCCTTTCCATGGCCGCCGACGAGCATCGCAGCGTCTACAGCGTGCCCGTGGCCTCGATCAACGCGGCGTTCGGCGGCATCACGCGCGTGTGGCGCACTTGCTCGGCGCCAAGCGACGCGGCGTTGCACGTGAGCGACGACTCGTGGGTCACGTGCCCGAAGTGCCACCGCATTTCCGACGCGCAGCGCGTGCTTGCCAACCACAAAATGTGCCCCGAGTGCGGCCATCATTTCCGCATGACGTCGGCCGAGCGCTTGGCGAGCGTGCTTGACGCGGAAAGCTTCGAGTGCTGGTTTGAAACTGAAGGCGCCGACGTGCCCGAAACCGACCCGCTTGATTTCCCCGGTTACCTGGACAAAATCGGCGGCATGCGAAAGAAGACGGGCCTGCGCGAGGGCGTGCGCTGCGGCGTGGGTCGCATCGCGGGCATGCGCGTAGCGATTGGCGTAATGGATTCCACATTCTTCATGGGTTCGATGGGCTCGGTGGTGGGCGAGCGCATTACGCGCCTGGCCGAGCATGCCACCGAAGAGGGCCTGCCGCTGGTGCTGTTCACCTGCTCGGGCGGCGCGCGCATGCAGGAGGGCCTGGTTTCGCTCATGCAAATGGCGAAAATCTCGGCCGCGATTGAGCGTCATGGTGAGGCGGGCCTGCCGTATTTCTCGGTGATTACCGACCCCACCACGGGCGGCGTGACCGCGAGTTTCGCGATGCAGGGCGACGTGATTATTTCCGAGCCCCGCGCGCTTATCGGCTTCGCTGGCCGTCGCGTGATTCAAGACACCATTCGTCAGGAGCTGCCCAAGGAATTCCAAACGGCGGAATTCGCGCTCGAGCACGGCCTTATCGATGCGATTGTCGAGCGCCCGCGCATTCGCGAGACGCTTGCGAACCTGCTTGCGCTGCACGCCAAGCCCGAAGCGGGTGCGCCGCGCGGGTTTGCCGCGGTGCTCGCCGCGCTGACCGCGAACCCTACGAAATGCGAGCTTGAAGCGGCGGGAGCGCAGCTTGCTGCCGACGAGCGCGACATTCTTTCTGGCGTGCGCGCCGTGGCTGTAAAGGCTGCCGCGGCGGTGCCGAAGCGCGTCGCGAATGGCGTGCGCTCGGTGGCGACGCGCCGTGCTTACCGTGCGGAAATCGAGCAGTACACTTCGAAGCCCGGTGCCGTGAAGCAGGCCGAGGCGGCAGAAAACCCCGCATGGGCCAGCGTGCAAACCGCGCGCGACGTGCATCGCCCCACCGCGGGCCGCTATTTGGAAGCGACGTGCGAAGGCTTCTTCGAGTGCCACGGCGATCGCGGCTTCGCCGACGACGCCGCCATTGTGGCGGGCATCGGCTGGGTCGCGGGTGAGCCGGCAACGCTCATCGCGCAGGAAAAGGGCCGTGACCTGCAAGATCGCATCAAGCGTAACTTCGGCTGCCCGCAGCCCGAGGGCTATCGCAAGAGCCTGCGCCTTATGCGCCAGGCCGAGCGCTTTGGGCGCGCGGTGGTGTGCTTTGTGGACACGCAGGGCGCGTTCTGCGGCAAAGAGGCCGAGGAGCGCGGCCAGGGCAATGCCATCGCCGACAACCTGTATGCCATGGCGGGGCTGCGCGTGCCCACGGTGAGCGTGCTCGTGGGCGAAGGCGGCAGCGGCGGCGCGCTCGCGCTGGCGCTGGCCGATCGCGTGGCCATGCAGGAGCATGCCGTGTATTCGGTGCTCTCGCCCGAGGGCTTTGCGTCCATTCTGTGGAAAGACCGCTCGCGCGCGGCCGAGGCGGCTGCGGTCATGCGCATGAACGCCTACGAGATTTTCGACATGGATATCGTCGACGCGGTGCTCGAGGAAGGTGAGGGCTCGGCTTCGGCCAACCCCGATTTCGCGATCGCTAATGTTGTGGCGTATGTGGAAGAAAGCCTCGACGAGCTTTCCGCCCTGCCTATCGACGAGCTGCTCGAGCAACGCTACGAGCGCTTCCGCAAGTTCTAAAAGCGAATATAAAACACGCAAGCCCAGGTCTCTTCCTTAGAGGCGACCTGGGTTTTTGCATTACTATCGCCCGACGTTGTGGCCGTCTGGCGTTGTTGTAGCTGTCGTTGGCGTTTGCCGTCGTTGGTCTGCCACCTGGCTTTGTGGCGGCCGTAACCGGCTTGCCGTTGTCATTTTGCCTTGCCGGTTCGCCACCGCCAGCCTGTCACCGCTGTCAGCTCGCTGTTGCGTCTTACAGCGAAGCAGCCTGCTTCTTCTTGGGCAGAACCAGCACGGCGAGCGCGACGACGATGGCGGAAGCGATTGCCAACGCGGTGCCGTCGGCAACGTGCAGCGCGGGGATGCCGATGAGCACGCCGGTGCAGTAGGGAACGAGCCAGATGAGCCACACGCAAATGCTCAGGCGATGGAAGTCGTGGCGCTGTTTGCTATTGCCGCGCAGCAAAACGTAGGTCGCCCAGGTCGCATGGAAGAGCATGAGCGCGATGGCGAGGCCACCGGTGACGGGGTGCAGAAGCGAGATGGAACCGCCGCTGCTTTGGGCTATGGAGCTCATGATGGCGGTGCCGGTGGAGTCGCACGCGAGGCCGATCCAGAAGAAGATCAGATGTGAGCGCTTCAGCGTGCCGGAATTGCGTTCGCCGAAGACGCCAATCGTGTAGGCGACAAGGGCGAGGGAGATTATCGTGGTGGCGGTGATAAGAATAGGTGACATGTTGTCCTCCTAAGATGAAAGGGCGGTTGGATTCGAACAGCCGCGGCGCTCGTTCGTTTTGACGTGTTTTATCTTGGAGGTGATTGGTGTGAACATCAAAGACGTCTTGTTCACTTTTTCGAAAACCGAGGTATACGTGCGAAAAAACAATGCCCTGAACAGGAGGAATAGAATTCCATAGCTGCGCCTTCGAAGATGAAAAATTCCTGAAAGCCCGCGCGAAAAAATGTTCACATATGCGCAATGGGTTAGCCTGGAGGCGTTGTGGGGGCCGCCCATGGGACAGCGGCGGCGGGCTCAGATTCGCCTGCCGCTGTGCGCCTACTTCTCGCTTTTATAGAGCGTCGACCTCAAAAGGCCGAACAGCACTTTGCAGTCGCCGTTTTGGTGGCGCAGGCTATCGAGCACGTTGTCGAGCGTGAACTCGCACACGCTTCGCGGAGTGAAGCCGTCGGGCAAATCGGCAACGATGTTCGGGTCGTGCTTGTAGATTTCGACGAGGCCGTTTACTACGTGCTCGATTTGCTGCGACTCGCGCAGGCGCGCTGCGGCTCGTTCGGCGGAAGGCAGGGCCTCAGCGTCGCGCAGCCAGTATTCGCGGAAGTGGTTGAACACCTGGTGCATGCTCACGTTCATTTTCTCGCAGTAGTCGACGAATGCGGTGTGCGCATCGAGGTGGCAGAATTCCTTGTAGAACGCACGCGCGAAATACAGCTCGATCGTTGCGATGGTGAGTTCGTCTTTCGCGGCGAAGAATCGGTACACGGTGCCCACGCTCACGCCGCTTTTCGTGGCAAGCCCACGAATAGAAAGCGTCGAAATGCCGCCTTCTTCGGCGATTTCGTAGGCGTTTTCCAGAAGCTCTTCTTTGGAAATGATGCTCTGTGCCATGACGTTCAACCTTCCTGAGGTGCGCGTTCGGTGTTTCGAAGTGAGACAAATCGGCGTTTGCACCTCTAGTATAGCGACGGCCGTGCGCGCGGACGATACACTTTGGTTTCGGTTCGGGGCTAGCTTGACCCGCTCGATTGGAAGATCGATTTTGCGCTTTGCCGTGGCCTGCGTTTTGCGAGCTGCGATAAAGGTTCCGAATGCATGCGGGCAAAAAAGAACTCCGCGCATCTAGGGGGTAGGGCGATGCGCGGAGTGTGCTTGTGCGGCTGGGCCGCGTGCGTCTTTCAAGCCTTTCAGCTCCCGAAGAGAAAGACGTATGGAAGAACCGTCGGCCGTGCGAAGGGTAGGATGCTTGGCTGACTCAATTATTCTCAACGAGGAATAATTACAGGAACTATTATACTCATCAAAGGATGATATTCCAGTGTTTTTCGGCAACAATTTCCAAACGCTCGAAATTGTTCTCGCGCGCCCCGCTGCGGGGGGATATACTTTGCAGGCGCACTAATCGAACCGCGAGTCGGACGCATGTTGAAACCTCGCGAATGCGCAGGCCAGAAGCCGAATTATGAAGCTGCCGAATACGCAATGCCATCGTGTGTTTGGCAAAGGGGACTCACGAACAACGTAGTAGGGTAAAACCCGCACGTTTGGGCCACAGGCTCGTGCGGTGCGGCTGTTTTGCGCGGGGTAGTTCGTCCTTGGCTGCATGATCGGCATGACATAGTGGCTGCTCTGCGTGGCTGGTTCCGCATGGGGGAATCGGTTTTGCGTGGAATGGCAGGCGCCTAGCGGGCTCAACTCGACTTGCCTGGCCAGCTTTGCCCGACGTGCCATGCGCTTCGCCCATCGTCAATATGCGTCCGACTCGTTTTCGCGTTCGTCTCGCGCATGCATGAGTTTTCGTGCATGATTTCATCCATTTTCATCGAAAGGAACGCGATGTCTGAACCCGTTTTCACCTTCCGTCTGGCCACGCCCGACGATGCCGAGGTTTTGCAGGCCATTTATGCGCCGTACGTCGAAACCACGGTGACGTTCGAGTACGTCGCTCCCACGGTGGAGGAGTTCCGCCAGCGCATTATCGATCGCGTGAGTGTGTACCCCTACATCGTGTGCGAGGAAGACGGCGTGCCTGTCGGCTATGCCTACGCGAGCCGTCTGTACGAGCGCGCGGCGTACGCTTGGGCCGTTGAGCTGTCGGTGTACTTCGCGCCGAACCACCGCGGCCGCGGCATGGGTCGCAAGATTTACGACAAGATGCTCTCGCTGCTGAAGTTGCAGGGCGTTCGTACGGTGCATGGCAAGGTCACTTTCCCGAATCCTGCGAGCGACAAGCTGCACAACGCCATGGGCTTCAAACTTATGGCCACGCTCGAGAACGTCGGCTTCAAGAATGGCGAATGGCGCTCCATCAACCATTGGGAAAAGCAGATTGGCGACTTCTCGTGCGCGCCGGAGCCTATTACCCCCATCACCGAGCTCGATCCGGCAAAGGTGCAAGAGATTCTGAACGCGTAAGCGGTTTGTCGCGAGCGTGATTTCGCTGTGGGCGCGCGATTCGCTAGCGTCCGGGTGGCATAGAGTTGCAACAAGGAGCTGGCCTCGCATTATGCGGGGCCAGTTTTGCGTTTCCTGGGTGCGAATGTGCCAAATGCTCGCAGCGTTTAGCATATCTTCGGGGCGTCTTTCGCGGTCGTCAACGCCGGCGGGTTGCTCCAATGTGTTAAGCGCTACGAGCATTTAGCGCATTCGAGCATTTAGCACATTGGGCGTGTGTTGCGACTACACGTCGCATCGCCGTGCTTACAGCGCGCATCGCTGTACCAAGTCCTGCTACCTGTTAAACGCTGCGAGCATTTAACAGGTAGCAGGTTTTTGGGCGCGGAGCCTACTGCATCAGGTTTTCGACGGCCCAGCGCACGGCCGCGCCTCGGCGTGCTTCTTGGCGAAGCAGGCACGCATGGCCCGTTTCCAAGAACTCGCGCTTCAGTTCAATTTCGCTGCCGGGCTTCAAGCGGGACAGCGCTGCGAACTCGTCGTTTTCGGTGGCTTCGAGGCCCTTGCGCATGAACGCCAAATCGAGCGCAATGTCTTCCTCAAGCGCCTTACGCGCTTCGGCTTCGAGGCGTTCTTCAACCTCGGCCGGCTTCACGCCGTGCTCGATGCGATATTCGCGATAGGTTTGCCCCTTGCTCGCGAGTTCGCCGCGGAATTCCTCACGGCGTTCCTTCGCCGCTTCGTCGAGCAGGGCCTGGGGCATGGTGCCGTGCAGGCGCTGGCGAAGCGCGCGGTGCGCGGCTTCTTCAGGGGTCTCGTCTTCGCCAACTGCGATGGGCGATTCCAGATCGAGTTCCATGTCGGGCACGGGGAAGGCGCGCGTCGTGAACGAGATGGCCTGATCTTCGTCCCACTCGTCAGGCACCACGAATTGCGGCGTGAGCAGAAACGTCACGCCCAGCGTGTCGAAGGCCTGGTGCGCGGCGTTCGCCATAACGATGCCGGCTACGGCTTGCGCCTTTTCGCGGCGGGTGAACATGGCATCGACCTTTTCGCGCACATGCTCATCGTCGGTTTTCAGCAGGCGCGCCATACGAATCCAGGCGCCGCGCGCGAGCACAGCGGTTTCTTCGGCGGAAAGCGACACCACGCACTCGATGGGCGAGCGGTTTTCGTCTATCACTTTGATATCCATGAGGTCTCCTTTGGGGTGGAGGTGCGCGCGCGGGCGCCACTCCCGGTATTCCGACGAAATGCATCCTAGCATCGGGCTGCGGACTGCTTGAACGAGCGCTGTGAACTGCAACCATTCGGTTGACATGCATAAAGACATCGCCAGTTTTTGATGAACGGAGTGAACTCGCTTGACCTGCGCCGCGAATCGGGCCGTTTCGCTCTATGTGTATATAAGGAAAAGCGCGAGTCGGTGCTCGCACCGCTGTACGGCAGCAAGCTTCTTTAGTGCGGCGTTCCTTTCCGCACGCAATGCGTTGTTTTCCCAGATGCGGGCTTTTGCCCCTTGTTAACGGGGTTGTAACGCAGTACAGTTTCAAAAATGCATAAATATGCTGAAACTTGCATAGAAAGCCGAAAAATGAACGAACCAGTGCATACATTCCGCCTTGCTACGCCTGACGATGCCGAGACTTTGCTGAAAATCTACGAGCCTTATATTGCCACCACGGTCACCAACGAGACCCAGGTGCCCGCGCTTGGCGAATTCCGCCAGCGCATCGTCGAGCGCGATGGGGCGTATCCTTACATCGTGTGCGAGGAAGATGGGCGTCCGGTGGGGTATGCCTATGGCAGCCGCCTGTTCAGCCGCGCCGCGTATGCGTGGTCGGCGGAGCTTTCGGTGTATTTTTCGACCGACCATCGCGGGCGCGGGCTCGGCCGTGCGATTTACGGCAAGCTATTTGACCTGCTCGCGCTGCAGGGTGTGCGCACGGTTGTGGGCAAAGTCGTGTGCCCGAACGAGAAAAGCGACCATCTGCACGAAAAAATGGGTTTTGAGCTGGTAGGCACGCTGCGCGCGGCAAGCTGGAAGCTGGGAGCGTGGCACGACGTGCACCTGTGGGAGAAGCATATCGGCGACGTTGAGGCCGAGCCCGCGCCGCTGCTGCGCCTGTCCGAGGTCGACCCTGAAAAGGTGCGTGCGATCCTCGAGGCGTAAGGGGCGGGGTCCATATATGTATAGAGGAATAGACGTCTATACATATAGAAGCATCGAATTGTAGATGTATATACGTATTGAATTATAGAATCATCGAAGTATATATATTGAAGCATTGGCGTGCTGATGTCTCGAGACAGTGCACCCAGCGATTCGTGGCGCAGTGTTTGGGCCGAGCATCTCTGTGCTCCTTCGATTTCCTCGTGTCAAAATAACGCGATGATTAGGTTGCTTTGCAAGGGCTTGGATCAAAAAGCCTAACCATGAGGTAAGGCTTGAAATATGTGCTTGGCTGATGATTATGTCTCTGAACTGGTATTTTGTGCTCAGGCGAGGAGGATCGCAAAATAATGACGCGCGCGTTGCCTCTTTTGGGGCATCGAACATGCCTAATCGTGGCGTTTTTTGACGTGCAGCTTTTTAAACAACGCAATGCGGCCCAATTGTCGCGATTTCTGCCACAATTCGAAGTGCGCGACAATTCCAAATGCGGGGCTGGCAAGGCTAGTGCGTTTTGCGACGGAAAGGCCTGCTACGGCGGCCGAATGCAAGGAGGCAAGCATTATGAAGCTGAATCGAACGCTGCGCGATTGCGTGTATGGCATGGCGGTGGGCGACGCTTTGGGCGTGCCTTTCGAGTTCAAGCCGCGTGGAAGCTTTGAGTGCGTCGACATGGTGGGCGGCGGCAGCCACAACCAACTCGCTGGTACGTGGAGCGATGACACGAGCATGGCGCTTGCGTTGTGCGACAGCTATCGCGAGTTGGGGCGCGTCGATTGCGATGACATTCTGCGACGGTTCCGCGCATGGATCAACGATGGGGCGTACACGGCGGACGGCGTGGCCTTCGACTACGGCAATGCCACGCGCAAGGCGCTGGCGACGGGCCGCGGTGGCGCGGGCGAGTGGGACAAGGGCAACGGGTCGCTCATGCGCTGCTTACCCATGGCCTTCATGGATTGCACGAGTGCCGAGGTGCGCGCAGTGAGCGCCATCACGCACGCGACCGATGCCTGCATGGATGCGTGCGAGAAAATGATTCGTTACGCCGCGCGTTTGATGTGCGAGGGCTCGCCCGCGGGTGAGTTGGCCGGCGGTCCCGGCGGGAGCAGCGGTTATGTGTGGGACACCTATAACGCCGCGATTTGGTGCTTGGAGCATACGGAAAGCTATAAGGAATGCGTGCTCGCCGCGGTGAATTTGGGCGACGATACCGACACCACCGCATGCGTCGCGGGCGGCTTAGCGGGTATTCTGTACGGCCGCGAGGCGATTCCGTCTGAGTGGCTTGCGACCCTGCGCGGCAAAGATGTGATTGAGGCGTGCTTGTTCGAATAGCGGCGCGGCGGCGGGTTGGGATTCCTATTTGCCGAGCGCATGCTCGCTTGCCGTTATGTTGCGGCATTGGTGGCTTTCGGGTCTAATTGACAACGGCTTCGCGATACGGCGCATTGCTTTTGAGCGGAATAGACAATCGCTCTGGATAATTGCTCGAGGAAGGAAGCCTTGTGCTGGATTTCTTGTTTTTGTTGCTCTTCCTTTACCTCGCTTTTATTGCGGTTGTTGGCTCCATAGCGCTTTATGGGAAAGTGATTGATAGGATTTCCGAGGAGAACCAGGCGCGCGCCGCAAAGATTCACGGTTTCGTGATGAAGGCACTGAAGTTCGCGTTTGTCGTTGTCGTCTTCTTAGGCATTGCCACGGGGTGGCTTTTAGCCATCGTGCTTATCTAGATTGCGCGGCGGTGTGGCGTCGTTGGAAAATGCATCCAACTTGGGTGCCAGGTGTCTATGGCCGATTTGTGCCAAGAAAAGCCTGGGTTCGTCGCCTGAACAAATTCCTTGGCGTTTTTCATTTCCTGTGGAATAGCGGGTTCGCCCGTCTCTGCGGGCTTCGAGACGTGCATGTTCTGCCTGATGCTGACGAGCCGCGGTGCGGTCTACCACACGAGGAAGTCGGCGGGCGAGTGGAAGCACTTCCACCGGGGACGCGACTGCAAGGTGGCTCCCAGCCGCGTGGGAAGCATAGACAAGACCAAAGCTTTCGAGTTCGCCCTCGGCTTCGCTCCGAGCGATGCGCTTGAAGTCATTCGCCAGCTTTACGGGTTGATTGCCGACAATCCTCCGACATACAAAGACAAGGGCCCGTGCTAAACGCTACGAGCATTTAGCAGGTCCCATAGTTTTGATATGCGCGTTGCTCGTCGCGAGGTCAAGAATTTGTTGGGCCATAACATTGGTAGACGCGTTTTTTCGCTTTTGTCGCCGATTGATTGGCGCATCCGCCTTTGGCAAGCTGATCGATGCCTTTGAAGAGTCGACCAAGGCTTTTTGCCGCGCCCTTTCTGTTCGCTTTTCGGCTGTGGCTCGTTAGCGTTCTTTCCAGGGCGTGATGACGACTTTGAGGCAGCCGTCTTCACGCGTTTCGAACGCACGGTACGCCTCGAGAATGTCGTTGAGCGCGTATCGTTTCGAAATAAGGCAGCTCGTGTCGATGAGCCCTTGCTCGATGAGGGAAAGCGGCTCTTCGAGCCCCGTTGCATCCACGCCGCCCGTTTTGAAGGTGAGATTCTTGCCGTACATGCTGGGCAGTGGCGGCGTTTGATCGTTCTCGTACATAGCGGAAACCACCACCACGGCGTTGGGCCGCGCGATGCGCCATGATATCTGGTGGTTTTCGCTTCGCTTGCGTGCCGCCGGTTTGCGGCTTGGCGTGCTCGTCGGAAGCGGTGATGGGCTTGCGGACCAGCCACGATTCCGCTTGCGTGCTTTGCGGTTTGCGGGCCGGCCGCGATTCTGATGGAGCGCCGCATGATTTGCGGGCTGGCCTCTTGTCGGGTGGCGCTTTCGTATGGCGTGCGGCTCCCTTGCGCATTCAATGGCGCTTCCGCGACTCGCAAGCTTTCCGCGTGCCGTTTCTTTCCGCATTGCCCTGTGCTGCTTTCTTGCCGATTCGTTTTCGATTTCCTTTCAAAACGCTGGGTAACTTTCCCGCGTGTTGCCTTGTGCTAAACTCGCGATCGTTGCTATAACGCGCGTGCGCGCGAGGAGGCCGCCTGAGCTGGCTTTTCCGCCAAGTGGCCTTCACTCGCGAACCTGTTAAACGCTACGAGCATTTAACGGGTTTCGGTCGGTCTCGCGGGCGCACGTCGCGATGCGTTGCACATGTGCGCAACGCTTGCTTGAAAGGATGCTTCATGGCCGAACAGTCCCAGGGCGCCCGCGCCCTGTTTTTTGATGAATCGCTGGTGGAAGAGGTCGCTGCGGTAAACGGCTTCGCGGTGGAGTCGGTCGAGCCGTTGTGCGAAATCGACGGCGACGCCATCGTGATGCGTCACGGAAAAAGCGGCGCCCGCCTGCTGTTTCTGCATAATGCCGACGAGAACAAGGCGTTCTCCATCTCGTTCAAAACCCCGCCGGTCGACGATACGGGCGTGTTCCATATTCTGGAGCATTCCGTGCTGTGCGGTTCCGACAAATTCCCGGTGAAAGAGCCGTTCGTCAATCTGCTGAAAACCTCGATGCAGACGTTCCTCAACGCGCTCACGTTCCCCGATAAAACCATGTACCCCGTGGCCAGCACCAACGACCAAGACCTCGAAAACCTGGCCGACGTGTACATGGACGCCGTGCTGCACCCGGCGATTTACCGCAAGCGCGCGGTGTTCGAGCAGGAAGGCTGGCATTACGAGCTTGACGACGCGAACGCCGAGGCGGGAACGTCCGAGCGCCTGCGCTACAACGGCGTGGTATTCAACGAGATGAAGGGCGCGCTGTCCGATCCCGAAAGCGTGCTGTACCGCGGCATGAACGCCGAGTTGTTCCCCGGCACGTGCTACGCCTTCGAATCGGGCGGCCATCCGCGCGCCATTCCGCAGCTCACCTACGAGAGCTATCTCGACACCCATGCGCGCCACTATCGCCTGGACAATTCCTATATCGTGCTCTACGGCGACATCGACGCCGAGCGCATGCTGCGATTCCTCGACCGTCGCTACCTTTCGGCCGCCGATTGCGCGCCGCGCACGCCCGCTGAGCCCAACCCGATGGGCGAGTGCAAGCCTAACGTGTCGCTCGACGCGGTGGTCCCCATGGCGACCGCTCCCGAGAACGCGTGCGTGGGCTTGGGCTACGCGATCGGCGACGCGCGCGATTTCGAGCGCGTGCTTGCGGCCGACGTGCTCATGGACGCCCTGATGGGCGGCAACGAATCGCCTATCAAGCGCGCGGTGCTCGATGCGGGCATCGGCGGCGACGCGACGGCGTTTCTCATGGATTCTCAGGCGATGCCCGTGGCGTTGTTCGAGCTGAAGGGCGCCAAGTCAGGCGCGAAGCAGCGCTTTATGGAAATTGTCGAGGGCGAAGCGGCCCGCCTGGTGGCCGACGGAATTCCGCGCGACCTGCTGGAGGCGTCGCTCGCCCAGCTATCGTTTGAACTGCGCGAACGTGACCGCGGCATGGCCGATGGCGTAGTGCTCGCGATGAACGCGCTTTCCGGCTGGCTCTACGACGATGCGCTCGCGACCACGTACCTGCGCTACGAAGACGCGCTCGCCCATATGCGCGAGGGGCTTGACGGCCGCTATTTCGAAGACGTGCTGGAGTCGCTTATCGTGAAGTCGAACCACAAGGCGTTGCTCGAAGTGAAGCCCGTCGAGGCTGAGGACGACAGCGAGGAAGAGCGCGAGCTCGCCGAGAAGCTCGCGGGCCTCGATGAGGCGGCCAAGCAGGCTATTCGCGATGACGTGGCCGAGCTGCGCGCCATGCAGGAAGCGCCCGATTCGCCCGAGGCTCTGGCTACGCTGCCGCGCTTGGGCACTTCCGATATTGGCGCGGCGAAGCCCGACCCGGCCGCCGTGCTCGATGCGGCGTGCCCGCTGCCGTGTCTGCGCCACGAGCTGCCCAGCCGCCACATCAACTACCTGTACCTGTATTTCGACGCCAACAACGTCGCGTTTGACGACGTGCCCTACATCACGGTGCTGTGCATGCTGCTCAACAAGCTCGACACGGCAAAGCACTCCGCCGCTGAGCTGGATGTATTCATGCGCCAGCACTTGGGTTCGATGCGGTTCTTCCCCGATACGTACGTTTCGGCGAGCGACCCTGACAAGGTATCGCTGCGCGTGACGCTTTCGGCGAGCGCGCTTGCGGAAGAGGCGGCACAGCTTTCGGCCATCCCTCGCGAGGTGTGGGAGACCACGAAATTCGACGCGAAGCAGAAGATCCTCGATGTGCTCGTGCAGCGCCGCATCGGCATGGAGCAGACGTTTGCGAATGAGGGCCACACGTGCGCGACGAACCGCCTGTCGGCTTCGTATTTCCGCGCGGGCGTGTTGCGCCAGAAGCTTGCGGGCGTCGACTTCTATCTGTTCCTGAAAGACCTCATCGACAACTACGACGAGCGCTTCGATGCGTTGGCGGCGAAGCTCGAAGAGGTGCGCGCGACCGTGTTCGGCGGGCCGGTGCTTGCGAGCTTTACGGGTTCGGCCGAGGAATGCGACGCCTTCTGGGCGGCTGCGGGCACCATGGGTCTTGCGGGCGACGAGCGCGCCGCTGCGGGCGAGATGTTCGGGAGCGATTGCGGCTGCGAGCTGGCGATTCCCGAGCCTGCGCCGCGCAACGAGGCGTTCATCGTGCCGTGCGATGTGAGCTATTCGGCCAAGGGCGCGCCCACGCTTGACGTGGTTGAGCATT